>JAHDGD010000131.1 GCA_020627825.1 Saprospiraceae bacterium | reverse complement strand
TAAATTAAAACCACATTATTCAAGGTTTGATGCCTTGGGTTTTTTATCAAGATTCTTTTGGTTCGTTTGGGTCAAGCCCAAATGGACCAAATGTTTTTACAGAAAAAGTACTAAAGGATGTTATCTACTTCCATGATTGCCCTTTCATCCCATTCAGGAAACCATTTTGACAATCTTTCTACTGCCTTTTCTTTTACATCTTTATTAATAAAGCTGGCAATGGTAACCAATCCAAAGCTTAGCATTCCCAAATCATCTGTATACCCAAGGACTGGTGTCAAATCTGGCAATAAATCAATAGGAGAAACAAGATAACCTAGGGCACCTATTATGATGTTCTTCGCCCAGGTAGGCGTTTCATCTCTTCTAAAAGCATAGAAAAGAAGCAAACTGCTGTAAACCGCTTTAGAACCTATTTTCCCTGGTTTAACCTGTATAAGCTCTTTGTACTTCTTGCTTGAAAAGTATTGTTTATATGAATGCAACAATTTCTTTAAGTTCATTGTGCTAATTTAAAACATTAAATGTAGATCAGCTTATAAAAGTTCCAAATTATATTTTTGAAGACTCGGGTAAGAGATATGACATCAGCTATTTCCTTTGTCTGATAAACAAGAGTTTATAGTGCTTTATTATAATAAAACAAGAAAAAATACCTACCTTTGCAGCCCCAAAATGGGGGATAGAATTAAAGGGATCGCTGATCCGTGTGTAAAATTAATTAGAGAGAGAATATGAGTCATAAGCTACTTTATGTAACGCAAGAGATGAATCCATATACGACTGTTTCTGAAATTTCAGACATTGTAAGACAATTGTCTCCAGCTATGAAAGATAAAGGAATGGATATACGGATTTTGATGCCGAAATTCGGTAACATAAATGAAAGAAGACACAAGTTACATGAAGTTGTAAGATTGTCGGGAATGAATATAATCGTGGATGATGATGACTTTCCACTTATTATTAAGGTTGCGACTTTAGCCCCTTATAGGTTGCAAATTTATTTCTTGGATAATGAAGAATTTTTCAAAAGAAAGAGTGTTTTTTTAGATGATGATGAAAAAGCATTTGATGATAATGCGGAACGCATGATTTTCTTCTGTAAAGGTGTGTTGGAAACGTTAAAGAAATTTGGATGGGCGCCTGACATTGTACATTGTCATGGATGGATGACGTCTTTGATCCCTTTGTATCTTAAGAAAGTATATCATAACGAACCTATATTCGAAGATTCTAAAGTAGTATTTTCAGCTTTTGAAAATGATGCAGATGATAATTTCAAAGAACGCTTTTTAAATAAAGCAACTATTAATGAAATGGAGGAATCAGATTTAGCTGAGTATATAGATGGGGAGCATTTAAATTTAAATAAAGGTGCGATGATGTCGTCTGATGCAGTTGTTATAGGAAGCGAAGGATTAACTGATTTCGTTAAAGCTAATGCAGGCGATAGAGCAGTTCTTGAATATCAAGATCAAGAACAATTAATTGATGCTTATATCGGTTTATATAATAGCTTAGTAGAGACTGAAGAATAACACTCTACCGTTTTTAAAGAAATACATATATGAACGTATTGAAGCGTTTCGAAAAGACATTCCTTTTTGTAGGAGTTTTATTTTCATTGGCACTGTTCTTAAGTGCGTGTAATAAAGATTCAAAACTGGGATCAGATTTACTAGACGATGACTTATTGCAAGTAGAGTTTACCGATACATTTTCAATAATTGCATCAACTATTGCAGGAGAAGATAGTATTTTGACGTATGATGATTTTACGATCACTACAGAATTATTTACGGGATCAATTGATGATCCTTTCTTTGGTACACAGACTTTCGATGCATTCTTTTTACCAGGATTAGGAGCAACTATTCCATCATTTTACGATGCTGATAATGATGCATTCGCAACTGTTGACTCCGTTGTTCTAATCGTCAATGTGGATACATCATTATATTATGGAGATACATCAGCTGTACATAATGTAGATGTTTTCTTATTAGAAGAAGAACCGGATTTTGATGGAACGTATTATTCGAATCAAGATTTTGCCACACAAATGATGCCAGTTGCAGAAAATCAGCAATTCGTATTGAATAGAGAAGCTTATTCTTTTATTTTCGATGGTGATACGACATCTACCGCACCATCCATTCGTTTGAAATTGGATAATAGTATAGGCGAATTATTGGTTATGGATACTGCCGCTGTAAAAAGTGATACGTTAATAAGAGATGTTATTCCAGGCTTTAAAATTGTAAATAGACCTGATCGATCTGGAGTTATTCCTATGGATCTTGAAACAAAGACATTAATTGATCGTGGAAACAAATTGTTTGTTTTTTACACAGATACAGTTTCGAAGTTTTATGCATTTCCACTGGGTGGAGTACGACATATTTTTAATGAAAACGATAAAAGCGGTACGGATGTTGAATTGGCTCTTACTACGCCATCAATAGGGGATAGTTTATTGTATATCCAAGGATATGGAGGAGCTGATATAAAAGTTGAATTTCCATCTGCATCATTTTCGGCATTAGGAAAAGTGGTTGTTAAAAAGGCGGAATTGGAAATGACAGTAGCGCCTCAACAAGGAGATGAAGACTTTTTTGAGTCAATGAGTTTGATTTTTATCGATAGTGAAGATCCGGATACAGGAGAAAGAGAACGCGTAGTCGATTTGTTGAATGCATCAGCGGCAGGTGCTATTCAAGCAGGTTTTGGAGGGTCCTTGCGTGAAGAAAGGGACGAGAATGATGAACTTATTAGAACTTTTTATAATTTTAACCTTACAGCCTATTTTCAAAGCTTGCTAGAAGATGGCTCTGATGAGACTGGTGTACTTTATTTAAAAGCTGCTAGTCCTGAACTTATTATTGGTAGAAGTGTGTTATATGGACCGAACCATAGTACATATCCAATGAAGTTAAAACTTACTTATTCAATTCCAAATTAATACTTCATGTGTGGAATCGTTGCATATCTAGGCGATAAACAAGCTTATGATATAATTATTGAAGGTCTACGAAGATTAGAATATCGAGGGTATGACAGTGCAGGTGTTGCATTGTTAAATGGCAATTTACATGTATATAAAAAGAAAGGCAAAGTTGAAGATTTAGTGCAACACGCTGAAGGGAAGGATGTGTTTGCCCATTTGGGAATTGGCCATACAAGGTGGGCTACTCATGGAGAACCGAATGATGTAAATGCCCATCCTCATTTAAGCAGTAACGGTCGTGTTGCTGTCGTACATAATGGAATAATAGAAAACCATAGTACATTAAAACAAGCGTTATCAGAGTTGGGGCATGAATTTAAGAGTGATACAGATACGGAAGTTCTTGCACATTTGATCGAAGAATATTTAGAATCTCATCAGTTGGATCTAGAAGGAGCAGTAAGGAAAGCCTTGGAAAATATTGTGGGTGCTTTTGCAATTGTAGTATTGGATAGGTTAAATCCGGATATTATGATAGGCGCCCGTCGTTCAAGTCCATTAGTTGTAGGATTGGGAGAAGGTGAGTATTTCATTGCATCGGATGCGACTCCTATAGTAAAGTATACAGATAAAGTAATATATCTGAAGGATGATGAAATCGTATCGATTCATAAAGAAGAAGGGTATGAAGTAAAGAATATAGCCAATGAAGTTCAAGAGGTGAGTATAAAAAAGCTAGACTTGAAAATAGAAGAGTTAGAGAAAGGTGGCTACGATCATTTTATGTTGAAAGAAATTTTTCAACAACCAGATACGATTTTTGAGGCTATGCGAGGGCGTATTAATGCGATGGATGGATATGTGCGAGTAGGGGGATTACAGGCGAATCTAAATAGAATAAAGAATGCAAAGCGATTTGTAATCGTTGGGTGCGGAACAAGCTGGCATTCTGGCTTAATAGGTGAATACTTGTTTGAAGAATTAGCTAGAATAAACGTAGAGGTGGAATATGCGAGTGAATTCAGGTATCGAAATCCTATTATATCGGAAGAGGATGTAGTCATCGCTTTGTCACAAAGTGGAGAGACAGCTGACACGATGTCGGCATTGAAACTTGCGAAAGAGAAAGGAGCACTTATTTATGGAATAGTGAATAATGTAGGATCGAGTATAGCTCGGATGACAGATAGTGGGTCCTATATACATGCAGGTCCCGAGATAGGGGTTGCTTCTACAAAAGCTTTCACTTCTCAAGTGACGCTTTTGTCTTTAATGGCATTACATTTAGCTTATGTAAAGGGTACTATTGATAAGGATTATTATAGAAGAATTCTTGTCGAATTAGAAAATATGCCGAAAAAAGTAGCTTCTGTATTGAAATCTGATGATCAGATTAAAAAGATTGCAGAAGAAATTCAGCATGCTAATAATGTATTGTACTTGGGAAGAGGCTTCAATTTTCCAGTTGCATTGGAAGGGGCATTGAAGTTAAAAGAGATATCTTATGTACATGCAGAAGGCTATCCAGCAGCTGAAATGAAACATGGACCAATTGCCTTGATAGATGAAAACATGCCGGTTGTTGTGATCGCAACGAATGTAAATAATTACGATAAAGTATTATCCAATATTCAAGAAGTAATTGCTAGAAAAGGTAAAGTAATTGCAATTGTTTCAGAAGGTGATACAGAAATAAAAAAGATTGCTAATTTTACAATAGAACTTCCCGTTACAGTGGATCCATTAACACCACTTCTTTCGGTTATTCCTCTTCAGTTGTTAGCCTATCATATCGCCGTTTTAAGAGGGTGTAATGTAGATCAACCAAGAAATTTAGCAAAATCAGTAACAGTAGAATAAAATAAGTATGCAATATAATTCGCAAAGAGAAGATTTAATCATTCCAGAATATGGGAGACATGTTCAAAAATTAATTCAACACATTAAAACAATAGAAGACAAAGAATTACGTCAAAAGTTGACAGAAGGTCTTGTAAAAATGATGTTGACCATGACTTCAACGGAACGTAAATCTCAAGATTATGCGGATAAAATGTGGACTCACGTACTGAAAATTGCAGATTGGGATCTCGATGTTGATGTACCAGAGGGTGTAGAAAAAACGAAACCCATTCCGGTTACTAAAGAAAGCATGAAAGTAAAGTATCCTGATCCAGTAAAAAAATATAGACATTACGGAAAGTACATACAAGATCTTATAGAAAAAGCTCTCCAAATGGAGGAAGGTGAAAAGAAGCAAGAATTTGTTCGAATTATAGGTTCTTATATGAAGACAGCTTATAAACAATGGAATAAAGATTCGTATGTCAATGATGATTCCGTTCTTGAAGACATCAAAATTATGACCCAAGGTCAATTAAGTCTCAGTGATGATGCTTCATTTGATTATCTAAAATCTTCTTCTAATTCTTATCGAGCTAAAAATCGAAAGAATAACAACAGAGGCGGCAGGGATAACAACAGAAAAGGAAGGAATAAAAACTACAGAAGAAAAACTTCATATTAATCATTTATTTAATATATTTGGGATTTACAATCAATAATATATTGATTTAATACTTGCATTATTCGGAAGAGTCGACGATGTAATTAAATATATAATAAATGAGCAATCACGCTTTCTTAGTTGAAGGAGGCCATAAACTTAGTGGAACACTTCAACCTCAAGGCGCTAAAAATGAAGCCCTTCAAATTCTTAGCGCAGTTTTACTTACAGACGATGAAATCACCATAAAAAATGTTCCAAATATTCTTGATGTTAATCGATTAATCGATCTTCTAAAGGGACTAGGAGTTAAGGTGAATAAACTCGATGAATCAAGTTACACTTTTCAAGCTGATCATATTGATCTTGAGTATTTTGCAAGTAAAGATTACTTAGCAACAGCACAAAAAATAAGGGGTTCAGTTATGCTCATGGGTCCGTTGTTGACGCGATACCAAAAAGCATTTCTACCAAAACCTGGAGGTGATAAAATAGGTAGAAGAAGATTGGATACCCATTTTCTAGGATTTCAGAAACTAGGTGCTACATTTCAATTTGATGAAAAAGACGATACATTTTATTTAGGTGCTAAACGTCTTAAGGGGTGTTACATGTTGATGGATGAAATTTCAGTAACGGGAACAGCTAATGTAGTAATGGCAGCTGTTTTAGCTGAAGGTACTACCACAATCTATAATGCTGCTTGTGAGCCATATGTTCAGCAATTATGCAGAATGTTAAACAATATGGGGGCTAAAATACGCGGTGTAGGTAGTAACTTATTGACAATAGAAGGAGTTACGACTTTAGGAGGTACAACACATTCTATTTTGCCCGATATGATTGAAATAGGTTCTTTTATTGGCTTAGCTGCTATGACTCAATCTGACATCACGATTACTAATGCAGGTGTTAATCACTTGGGGATAATTCCAGATACCTTTCGAAAATTGGGAATAAAACTGGAAATTAAAGGTGATGATATTCACGTGCCAGCTCAAGATGTATATGAAATACAATCTTTTATTGATGGGTCTATTCTGACAATTTATGATGCTCCATGGCCCGGTCTTACACCAGATCTAATTAGTATTTTATTAGTAGTAGCAACTCAAGCAAAAGGGAGTATTTTGATTCATCAAAAAATGTTTGAAAGTAGATTGTTCTTTGTCGATAAACTTATCGACATGGGAGCTCAAATTATTCTTTGCGATCCACATAGAGCAACAGTTATTGGTCTTGAAAGGAAAACTCAATTAAGAGGGATTACCATGAGTTCACCTGATATTCGTGCAGGTGTTTCTTTATTAATAGCAGCCTTATCGGCAAGTGGAACTTCTAAAATTGAAAATATTCAGCAGATTGACAGAGGATATCAGAATATAGATGCAAGGTTAAACGCACTGGGTGCAAAAATTAAACGTGTAGATGCCTAAACCTAAGTTCAAGATTACTAACTTGCCATTGATTGTATTTTATGTACTTGATCGTCGATAAAATATTTTCACGTTGAACATTTCAATGGGGCTTGCCACATTTTCAACAAAAGGCCTTGAAAAACGTGATTCTTTAATTATTGTTTTCGAAAATAATCCATATCTCAGGTAAATAATATAGTATATCGAGCGTTTATTGTTAAAGAAAAGTAGCTCAAAAAGATGTTAAACCATTTGGATTTATTACCGAATTCTAACATTTAAATGCAATTGAATCAATAGAAAAGCATAGCGCTTTTGTAGCAAGGTTGAATGATCAATTAGTTATATAGATTTCAATTCAACAATATTTCAGCTAGCATTTCTTTTTTTGGGAAAGAGCAAACGTTAAGAAATATATAAATCATAGGGTTTTATTTAAGATCATTTGATTTTTTTGGTTGTAAATGATATAATTTAAACCTAGATTATCAACTTTGTATATATACGATTAATTAAGATTAGTTTAATATGAGATTTTCCATAGCATTTTTGTTTTTATTTTTTTGCACATCTTCATTTGCTGAAGGTATTGAATTCTTCCACGGAACATATCAAGAGGCCATTGAAGAAGCTACAAAACAAGAGAAAATCATATTCGTTGATGCTTATACTACATGGTGTGGTCCATGTAAGAGAATGGCAAAACAGGTGTTTACTAAAGATGAGGCAGGAGCATTTTTTAATGCAAATTTTATCAACATAAAAATTGATATGGAAAAGCCAAACGGTAGAGAGTTTGGGTCAAATTATCCAGTTTCTGCATATCCTACCTTGTTTTTCTTAGATAGTAATGGTAAAATAATTCAAAAGATAGTAGGTGGGAAATCTCTAGAGGCTCTCCTTGCACTAGGAAATGACATCATATCAAAATATGATTTTTCCGTTAAATTCCGTGAAGCTTACGAAGCCGGCGATCGCTCGTATGAAAATACGATCGCCTACGTCAATGCCTTGAATAAATCCAATAAGTCCTCACTTAAAATTGCAAACGAATTCCTTCTCCAAAATAAAGACCTCACTCCTCAACAAAAATCTGACTTTATTTTCGCCGCCGCTTCCGAACTTGATTCAAAAATCTTCGAAACTATGCTCGAAAATAAAAATCAGTATATCAAGCAATACGGCGCAAAAGTAGTCCAAGATAAAATCCTGAATGCTGCTGTTCGTACTCGTAATAAAGCCTTTGAATATGAATCTGAGTCCTTATTACAATTAGCCAACAAGACCATTAAGAAACATTATAAAAGTGCAGCTAAATCATTTATTGCAGAATCTTTTATGATCAAAGCACTTCAAGATGACAACCCTTCTGATTATGTGAAATTCAGTAAAAAATACTTAAAGACACTTTCTACTTTAGAAGATAAAATCAACTGGTCAAAAAATGCAATGTCTTCCTATAAAGAAAACAGCGAAATTCTGACACTTATCCAACAAACCCTCGAGCAACCTTTAGCAA
This sequence comes from Saprospiraceae bacterium, assembly GCA_020627825.1. GTDB lineage: Bacteria > Bacteroidota > Bacteroidia > Chitinophagales > Saprospiraceae > JAHDFB01. The sequence continues at coordinate 3,221 of JAHDGD010000131.1, read as the reverse complement.
ACACAACGGATAAAAATAATATTACCCTTTACACGAAGGTGTTACTTGGATTAAAGAAGAATAATGAAGCACTTGAATACCTGAAAAGACTTGAGCCCAGCATTTCTGATGGAGCAACTAAGAAACATGTCCTTAGTCTGATCACCTACATAGAAAAACTAGATGCGTAACCCCTTAATATCATTAAAACTATTAAATTAAAGTTCTTCATATTATGCGCTTTTATCTCCCTTGTAATTTCAGTTCAAGGCCAAAAAGCTGGTGTTGAATTCAGAAACGACTATTGGCTAGAAAAAGCTATCCAAATTGCTAAAATTGAAGATAAAAACATATTCATAGATACCTATGCCCCTTGGTGCGGCCCTTGTAAACTAATGGATATACAATTTCAAGATCATAATCTTGGATTGTTTTTTAATGAAAATTACATTAATGTTCGCATTGATATGGATAGCCCATATGGTGAAGCAATACGAGAGAAATATGATGTTTTCTTTCTTCCTACGCTCTTAATTCTCGATAAACATGGAAATCCGAAATATGTAAGTGATGGTCCCTTAAGCTCTGATGAATTATTGTCTATAGGTTCTTTTCATCACAATGCAATTTATAATCCTTCTGCTTTAATGAATTCTTCCCAATCAACTGATATTGCACAATATAAAGCTAGACGTGATGTAGATTCTGACCCGTTTGGACAACGGGGAACATTTGAAAACCCTTTTGAACCCATTCAAAAATTAAAAAATCCACCTACTGAAAATCCACCTGTTTCTACTGAAAAAGAAAATCAATCTGCTGTTGATGATTCTCCTAAAATACCAACAGAAACCATTATCTATACAGCTGATGAACAGAATAAAAACCCCGATTATCTTTATAACCTTACCTACTTGAAAATTCAATTGCAAGACGGCACACATTGGGCTGCGGCAGAAAAATATCTCGAGACACAACAAGATTGGACAACAGAAAAAAATATGCGGTTTATATATGATTTTGTTCGTTCTACTCGATCAAGTAAATTCAAACATATAATAGATCATAAGGAAAAATATATTGAATTATTCGGAAAAGAATCTGTCGAGCGATCTATTCGCATTATGGTCAATATGTCTCTTTATCAGGCCTCTCCTAGACCAACGAAAATGGAAGCTCGAGAACTCTTCGAGTTGTTGAATGTAAAGGATCCTAACTTTGAAACATTGAATTATATATTAACTCGATATGAGAATCAACAGGATTATCATGAATTTGTAGAAACTGCCTTGGAATATATAGAGACGTATAATGCAGCAGATTTTGTGCTTATAGAGAAGATCGCCATGTTTTATGAAGATAGTAATGTCGATGTTCCTATAGAGAATGTTATAGATCTCACGAAGAATGCAATTGAATTACAAGGAGGGACCCGCCACCAATTATATGATGCTCTGGCGAATCTTTATTATCAAAATAAAAATAAACGAAAGGCACTCATGGCTATACGAAAAGCACGTGAAATTGCCATTCAAAATAATGCTGACATTTCTTCTATTGAATATTTAGAACAAAGAATAAGAGCGTTATAATAGTTTGCTTTTTTTGGGCTCATGCCCAAAATCCCTTTGTCAACCAAACAAAACGAACAGCTTCCATTAAAAGAATTAATTTCATACTCATTATCATTGTTGTTGCACAATTTTGTAGTGGTTCCATTTGGTTCGCTGGGAACGGTGTTATGCAAGAGATCTTGTTTTATTTCAATCTAGAGCATTCAGCACTTGGCTTATTGACATCATCGGTACAATTTGGTTTTATAACGGGAACGCTCGTATTTGCCATGTTAAGTTTTGCAGATCGATATGCACCGTCCAAGGTGTTTTTTATTTGTGCATTACTTGGTGCTCTTTTTAATTTTTCAATATTAGGGCAATGGAATTCATTATATACTTTGATGCTTTTTAGAATGCTTACTGGATTCTTTTTAGCAGGAATCTATCCTGTCGGTATGAAAATTGCAGCAGATTACTTTGATAAGGATTTAAGTAAATCGCTTGGTTTTTTAGTAGGAGCACTTGTTCTTGGAACTGCTTTTCCGCATTTGGCCAAAGGAATTACATCGGATTATCCTTGGCAGTATGTCATTATGTTCACTTCTTTTTTAGCCATCCTTGGTGGCGTGCTGATTTATAATATACCAAATGGACCTTACCGTAAAAAAAGAGTAGGGGTTCAATTGACAGCTTGCTGGAAAGCGTTTAAAAACCCATTATTTCGAATTGCAGCTTTTGGCTATTTTGGACATATGTGGGAATTATATGCTTTTTGGACATTTGTACCTGTGATTTGTGCACAATACCTTTTACATAATGGAGCGATGGACTTAAGTGTTTCGATTTTGTCTTTTTGCATAATGGGAATTGGTGGTCTAGGATGTATTGTTTGTGGATATCTGTGCCAATTTTATGGGGCTAAGAAAGTAGCATATTTTATGTTGTTTTGTTCCGGAATGTGTTGTGTGCTATCTCCTTTTGTGCTTGACAATGGATCCACTATATTTTCTATTGGTTTTCTATTATTCTGGGGGTTTGTGGTTGTAGGAGATTCTCCTCTTTTTTCAACATTAGTTGCACAACATGCCGATCCAGATATCAAAGGATCCGCACTTACAATTGTGACATGCGTAGGATTCGCAATAACCATATTAAGTATCCAATTGTTAAGTTTTTTATACACAACATTTCATTCTAAATGGATATTTATGATCTTAGCGCTCGGACCTTTTCTTTCATTGTCAACTTATATAAAGAATAGAAAATTTCATCATCATTTATCTTAAGGCAACTTCTGGTCTTAGAAATAAAGTAAATTCAACTATTTTTAACCCGCATTATGTAACAGAACTTCGTGATGAGATCTAAAATGCATAAGAAATAACAACTTTTGTGAATGATCATAGTCACCGCTATCATACCATTTAAATCATTTTGAATATGAAATCATCAAGTAGACATTGGAATTTTTTATTTTTTATTTTGCTCTTGTTAATTGTTTCTTGTCAACCAACGGCAAGTGAAGATATTGAACTAAGTAAGCAACAGCTTGAAAACGAAAAAGAGTGTAAGGCTGCTATGGAAAAACACCTTACTGCAGTAAAGAATAAAGATTTAATAGCCTTGAAATCAACAATGTCACCCGATGGAGAAATGGAATTGATTCAGCCTGGCTTAGAAATAATA
>JAHDGD010000130.1 GCA_020627825.1 Saprospiraceae bacterium | reverse complement strand
AATAGAGTCCTTGGTATAAATTATTGATGAATATTTTTCCATTATCACATTTAGCTGTGCTGATTGTTTTGCCCCTTGTATCTCTGATCGTATAGGGGAGATTGGGAACCCGCTCATTGGTTGGCAAAGAGAGTTCTACATAAGTGTTGGAAGCAACGGGATTTGGAACTAAAGCAATATTTTCTTTTTCAGCTATAATGTCTGTTGTTCCGACGGGGGCTAAATTTTTAAATACGGTGAGTGTACTTGAATTAGGGGTATTGATCAAAACAAAAATATCCAGGTCTTGATCGTTGTCAATATCGGCAAGCCTTAGTGTAGGTTTGAAACTACTATATTCACTATTGGTATTGACCATTTCGGGATTATCAAATCCTCCTTCTCCGTCCCCATAAAACCATTGAAGGCGAGCTTGTGGTACATTGATGGATAAAATATCTGAATTACCATCTCCATCATTATCTCCTAACTGATAAAGAAATGCCTCTGTATAAAATTGTCTATGGGAATAAACATTTTGTGGGATGGTATAGCCGTGCAACCATGAATTGTATTCCTCTTTTGGAACAAAACTCATTTCCTCCTCATCATAATCCAATATGTGAAAGCGATAAAAATAAACACAACCAATTTGATGCAAATCTTCTTCACATTCCTCTAAAATGGCGTATTCAATCAGTAGCTCATCATCGCCATCATTGTCAATGTCATTGATTTTAATATGGGTAAAATCTGGAAGAATGGAATCTATTTCTGGAAGTGTTATATCTTGTTTTGCCGCAAAATTGCCTCCCCCTAAGTTCTCATACCAACGAACAAAAGGCTGAAGATATATTTGCGGTCCAAACCCTCCTGCCATTCCTATTTCCTTATTACCACTACCAAACACATCTAAATCGCCATCTCCATCCATATCTCCTACTTCAATCAGATTATAAACTAGTTCCTCCTCATTTTCCAGATATTCATAATTAGTAAAATTACCATCTCCGTCATTATAAGCAATCATTGGAAAAAGCACATAATCTAAGCTGACCCACATTAAAACATCCATATCGTTATCGCCATCCATATCTGCTACTGTTTTAAGGCCAATTGCATTAAGATCGGTCATAGAGAATGTGATCTCGCTTTGGGACGAAACACCTCCTATTCCATCACTAAAGTATATTTTAAATTCAGTATCGCTTTGCTTTTGGATAATATCTTTATTCCCATCGCCATTCATATCTTCGTAAAAAATAGCATTTTCTTGATAAGCGTTATCAATATTAGAAATACTATTTTGTTCTGTAAAATCGCCATTAGCATCTCCTTTAAACCAAGTCAATTCGCTTGGAGTAGAAGTCGTACTGTCTTTTACAAGAATCACATCTGATAAGTTATCACCATCGAAATCCGCAATAGTATAGTTTTTCAAAACCGAAACAAAAGTACTATCTCCTGTCTCTGAGTATATAACTGTTCCGCTATCATATTGTGCATGAAGGCAGTGTATTGATAATAGCAGGCTTAGGGTAATTAGGATTACTTTAGTAAGATTATAAGGGTTTTTCATTTTAATTAGGGTTATAGTTATTTATTTAAAAACTAATTTTATTCAACAATAAATTTGTTTACAAAAAAACCAATGTCTGTATGTATTCTCAACAAGTAAGTACCTGTTTGCAAATTAGAGATGTCAATAGTTTTCCTATGCTTATTAATATCAACAATCGAATTGATTAATTGTCCATTTGCATTGAACATGTCAATACTTGACATACTAATTTCGGGCTTTAGTTTGACCATAAGGATCGTTGAAGTGGGATTTGGGAATACTTTTATTGAATTGATGATTGGGCCAATATCCGCTGTATTAGTTGCAAACAGTTCATTAGTAGTATTAGGAGTTGGTTTCATATACTGCCAATTTCCCATTCCGTCCTCATATTGTCCATAAGTAGAAGTACTACTTTGAACACCAAAAGAAATGGAATCAAGTACAATGGTATCATTTGAAGAAAATTGGACGAGTGCCAATTCTTCACCCGATGCGTTTAATCTAAAATTAGCATGCAATAGCCCTTGCTCTATATCATCGTCCATCCATAATAGTTTGTATTCTCCTGCTTCCAGTATGGTCTCTTCCGTATTGGTTCTTGGAATGCGCCACTTTAATTTCCTGTCTAAATTATCCGTCAAAAACAATCCTCCCAAATTTATAGCATTAGCACTTCCATTATATAACTCGATCCAATCATCAAACTCACCTGCTTCATCACTAATTACCTCCTCATTTTTTGCCATTAATTCATTGATGTAAAGATCAGCAATAGGTGACTGTATACTATTGCTTGCTCCAGGAGTACCATTATTCACAAAACTGCTATGCCAACTAAAAGGCAAGGAGTTATCCAGTTGATCATCGTATAATTCCAAGGTATTACAATATCCATCTGCTCCTATAGGCCAGGGGAATTCGTCATTGTATATGACTATATTAGTAATCAAATCGTCCTTGTCTAATAGTTTTAATTCGGCACCTCCATTGTTCAAGCCAAAGCTAAAATTTCCTATTGCCGTAACATCAGGATGATGCATTTGGAAATTCAAAGTATCCTCACAAAGTACTAAGAAGCTGTTCGCTTGGATGATCACATTATCAGGAATTTTAAAGTTGCCCATTCCACTTTTCAAAGTCCATCCTGAAACATCAATTGGCAAGCTAGCATTTTTATTATACAACTCCACCCAGTCTGCTACAGCGCAATCCTCCCCTGAATTGTAATTAATTTCATTAATAATGATATCACTTACCGTTGTTGGTTGAAAGGTAAATAATGCTCCTATGTCGGTAATAGTATTATCAGGATCAAGGGGACTATTGGGATCTCCAGCATCAATACAAGGAGAACTATCTTGTAATTCAAGATTCAAAATAGCTGCATTCACAAATTCAGGATTGGTAAAAAGATTATTGTTGTCTTCTAATTCATCTGTATCAGAAAGGCTATAACTTATGGTCGCCATTGATAAATCATCTGTCAATAAAGCCTTTTTATCGGATTGGGAAATAATCGTATTTTTCACAATAGTATGTCCTCCTCCATCTCCAGCATTTTTTTCAAATACGGCAATTCCATAAGTGTTTCCAAAAAAAGTATTGTGGTCTAAATCGGCGAAGGACCCCATATCTTTTATGCCTATTCCTTGACTACATCCGATGATTATATTTTGGGAGACCAAAGCGGTAGATGCCTGTCCGACAGAAATACCTTTGTCCGAACAATTGACTATTGTATTGCCTTCGATTAAAATATCGATAGAACCTTCCCCTAAATCTATGCCATCACTATTGAATCCAAAGAAGTTATCAATTTTGTTGTTTCTAATAATCCCATTGGTGATACCATCATAATCAATGGCATCCGTATCCTCGGAATCATTCCCTCTCAAGTTACAATTTTCAACCAAAGCATTGTCAGCATATTTTATATTAATCAAATCGCCAGTCAATTCTGTTCTGAAAATACAGTCTCTAATAGTAACATTTCCAAATTCGCTATAAAATGGTTGAACGGCATCCAATACCTCAACATGATCAAGCTCCACCATGGAGTTAAATGCGTTGATAGATGCCTTCTCCTTATATCTATTCCTTCCGTAAGAGGACGCCACCAATTTGGTATGAGTGAGCTGACTTATACCTGTGGCATTTTCAACTATTATTGCTCCCCATTTTGAAGCCTCTGGACAAACTATATTTTCATTTAGCCGAAACAAAACCTCATTGCCTTCCTCTCCCTGAGTGACTAAAGTACCATTTACTATGATATTGGCATTCGGCGAGATCATCAATTCTACCTTACTTTCGATAGTCAAGGTGGCAAATGAATCAACGACCATATCTTTTATAGCATAAAAAGGGCTATTAGAAAGAGATAAAGTAGTATCTGAATAAATAGTATCTGGCAAAATCGAAAGCAGTTCTTCTTCAAATGACGGAACAAATAATGAGTCTTGCTCCGTCCAATAAATCAAGGTATCATTTACATTAACATCATTCCAATTGTCAAATTCATACCCGATATTAGGTGATGCGACAATTCTCATTTCCTGATTTTTAATATAAGTCCCAGAAAATAAGCCTTGTGGCAATTTCACATCATTGATAAAAATGCTGGCCGTATCTGCGGAAGGCACTTGTACACTAATGTTTACAGTATCTATTTCATCAACAAATTCTAATAAGTGTTGATAAACCGCTGAAGGGCGGCATTCGGCAAAATCTTTTAATTCTTGCACCTTATTTTCCCATTGATTAAAGGATTGTATGGCTGTAGGATCAAAACTCCACTTATTAATATGAGCAGGCATTTCTAAAAGGTACTGCTCCTCTAAATCATTAATAATTTCAAGGATCGAGTCTGTTGTAAAGGCCGTCTCCAGATAGCCTAAAAAACGTTGGACGAACTCATTTTTAAAAGATTCGTTCTCCAACAATTTCCTAAAAAACAGCGTTGACCATTCGGGTAAGTCAGTTGAGTTAGTAGACACTTTTTGAAGGGTATTTACTTGACATGAATCCCCTGTTAATTCTGCAAAAGAGTGTTCTAGGTCAAAAGCCATATATCTCCATTTTCCGTTATCGTGGCGTTTCCAATATTTGAGATTGACCAAGTCTACCCAATAGCCGATGAATACTTTTAAAATTTTATAATCCAGATAGGAATCCAGGTCTATTTGAGAAAGGACATATTGATAATTTTCAGGAATAGACAAATCATTGTTTTCAATAAAAGTGATTAAAGCTTGATAATCATCCTCTGTTCCATGATTCAAGAGCGCATTATCTTCCAGAATGTCAATCTTATTGGAAGGAACATCATGTAGATAGGAAACATATCTTTCGTTTAACTTTTCTCTTAAATTATAAATACCCCAGTAGGCTCCATTGAGGTAGACCGCAACTGGTTCAAATCCCTGATAGTCTAAATTCAACTTATTTTGTTTGATCATAGACATCACTAATGCATCTCTAAAAAAAGTAAGACCGTTATCATTGCCACCATTTCGCAATACAAAGTTTTTATAGTTTATTTCCCCCCTCTCTTCAAATACGGGATAAGATAAAATATCATTGCCATATTTACCTTTGAAAGATAAGTCGAATGGTTTTTGTTGTGCATTAAAGATATTGGACCCAAAAAGCTCTACTCCTGTATTCTCTCCAAAAAGCTTTTCCCCATTAACATCAAACATTTCAATGCTTGCTGGAATTTCTCTGTTCTTATAGCTATTTTGATAAATGCCATATTTCAAATTCCACAAATCCTCCTCTGTTGTTGAAATAGAAACAGTGGGTAAGTTTAAGTCATTTTGAATAATATAAGATTGCGTATTTATAGGCCCTGCTATTTCCCCCGAAACAAATGTACGAGAGCGAATAACACTAGATGAATTGATGTCTATAGGAGATGAATATATAGAAGCGTTTTCATTGGGTAAAGAACCATCTAAAGTATATCTAATGACAGCATCGGGTTCAAGAGTCGATAATTGAACAGATGAAGCAGTTGAAAAAACTCCTCCTTCAGGTGAATGATTAACTGCTTCCGAAATAATGACGGAAGGGGCTTCGATAGTATTATTGACGGCTTCGGGAGTAGGCGTTCCAAAATAAGCCCATTGCGTTGGCAAATTTATAATTCTACCATAGGAAGTATTACCCAATTGTTTTCCATAAGTGATCACATCTACTTGTTCGCCATTCGAATCATATAGACCGATGGTTTCCCCTTGAGCACTCAACTTAAAGTTGGTGTGATAATCTTCCACTTCGAAAATCACAGTAGAAGTAAGTATCAAAGAATCGGTGTCTCCTGGTACTTTATTTTCCCCATCCGCCCAAATCAATAGAAAGTCATTGGCAGCTAAGCTGGTGCCTGCTGGGAACGTCCATTTATGAGGTTCATTTAAATCATCGGTCAAGCCATAGCCACTAATATCAATTTCGGTATCTCCTGAATTGAAAATCTCTATCCAATCATTGTAGTTATAATAATCTTCTTCATCCACATTGACAATGGTGTTGGATGCTAAGAACTCATTAATCACAACTTGGGCATTGCTTGAGAGGGGGAATGCTATTAAAGCTATTATGAAAGGTAAAATATTATTCATATTTTTTCATTTGTAACAGGCATATTTATACACTACTGGACAAAAATGCAAACCGATTGAAAAAAGAATATTTCCCCTCCTTAAAAAAGGAGGACTCAGGAGTTGTTGTATAAAAATCTCAAGTAGTATACATATTCATTCGCAAATTACCTAACCACTAATTTCCCAATATATCTCTCTTCCTCAGCTATTATTTCTACAAAATAAAGTCCTTGTGATAAACTATTGATGAATACTTTTCCATTATCACTAATTCCTGTTCCAACTGTTTCACCAATGGCATTTCTAATCGTATAAGAATGAGTTCCTTCCCACTCACTGCTTGGCAAAGAGAGCTCTACATAAGTGTTGGAAGTAACGGGATTGGGAATTAAAACAATATTTTCTTTTGCTTTAATATCTTGTATTCCAACAGGGGCTAAATTTTTAAATACTGTGAGCGTACTTGAAGTTGGGGTATTTATTAGAGCAAAAACGTCCAAGTCTTCATCATTATCAATATCGGCTGCCCTTAGTGAAGGTCTGATACTACTATACTCACTATTGGAATTCACCATTTCGGGATCATCAAATCCACCTTCTCCATCCCCATAAAACCATTGAAGGCGAGCTTGTGGGACATTGACGGATAATATATCCGAATTACCATCATCATCATTATCTTCTAATTGGTAAAGAAATGCCTCTGAATAAAATTGGCTTTGAGAGAAAATATTTTGTTGCATAGTATATCCGTGAAGCCATGAATTATATTCCTCTTTTGGAACAAAAGTCATTTGTTCATTATCATAATCTAATACATGGAAGAGATAAAAGTAAACACAGTTGTGTTGATGAAGATCGCTTTCACACTCATCTCTTATAGCATATTCTATCAATAATTCATCATTACCGTCATTGTCAATATCATTAAGTTTAATATAGGTAAAATCAGGAAGGATCTCCTCTATTTCAGGGATCGTTATATCCTGTTTAGCAGCAAAATTACCGCCTCCTAAGTTTTCATACCAACGAACAAAAGGCTCAATATATATCTGAGGTCCCTCCCCTCCTGCTTGTGTTATTATCCCGTTGCCACTACAAAAAACATCTAAATCTCCATCTCCATTCATATCTCCCGTTTCTATCAAATTATATACTTGCTCTTCCTCATTTTCCAAATACTCGTAATTTGAAAAATTGCCATCTCCGTCATTATAAGCGATCATTGGAAAAAGCATATAATCTAATTCGATCCACAATAGTACATCCATATCATTATCGCCATCAATATCAGCTACTGTTTTAAGGCTAATTTCATCAGGATTCGTAATGGTGACTGTATTTACACTTTGGGAAGCAATTCCTCCCATCCCATCACTAAAGTATATTTTAAATTCAGTATTACTTTCCTGTAGGATAATATCTTTATTCCCATCTGCATTCATATCTTCATAAAAAATATCATTTTCTTGATAAGCCATATCAATATTAGAAATACTTGTTTGTTCTGTAAATTCTCCATTCCCATCTCCTTTTAACCAAGTCAATTGCTTAGCCGTTGGAGTGTCTTTTACCGTGATCACATCTACAAAAGTATCACCGTCAAAATCCGCAATAATGTAGTTTCTTAAAACCGAAACACCATTTCCTGTCTCTGAATAAATTACGGTTCCACTATCATACTGTGCATGGAGGCAATGCATTGACAATAGAAGAACTAAGGTAATTTGGAATACTTTGAAATGCTTATAAGAGTTTTTCATCTTTTTTTTAATTTAAGTATTAGCTGTTTCTTTAAAACGAATATTATTCGTAAATGGTTGGGAAGCTCTAAACAATCTTAGCCTGAGGTATTTAAAAGCTTTATTTTTCCAATCTCTGCTTCTAAATCGAAGCTACTTGCTTTTCCTTTTTTTACCGTCGCAATTTCAACATAGTCAGTCATAGAAGTAGCAAAGAAAACTTTCATTGACTCCTCCTCCATGATCTTATCAAATAATTGCTCATTACAAGCTTTCATCACTGCAATTGGTAAATAGGCTTCTACACAACGAGTTACTTCAGCACCACTAAGAGTATTTTGAGAATTGCGAAATTCCTCATCCAGAATTTCACCACCAGCAGTTGTCAACTCTTCTTCCTCATCTTCATAAATCCAGATATTGTGTTCTGGTTGTGAGACATCAACCCAAAAGTAGATAATGGAATTTTTATAATCCTCTTCTTCCAGTTCTTTAAGACCATATACAAAGGTCTCGTAGGTCTCTTCAATAATGGCTTTCCAAGTAGATAATTTTCGTAAGTCGTTTTTCATAGGGGGATGTTTTTAAGGGATGATTAACACAATCTTAGGCAGCCGTATTTTTTCGTTTTATCTTTTGTAATTCTTCTGATAATAATTCCTTGTAATGTTCTAAGTCAAAATCTAACTGTAAGCCTAACCAAAACTTTGCACTAGTACCAAAGTAAGCACTTAATCGCAAAGCAGTATCAGGTGTAATTCTACGCTTACCTTGAATAATCTGACTGATCCGCGTTTGAGGAACGTCTATATCTTTTGATATTCTATAAGCAGTAATTTCCATTGGTTTTAAAAACTCCTCTAACAGCACTTCACCAGGGTGTATATTTTGTAATTTTGCCATCTTGCTTTTTTTAGTGATAATCAACTATTTCAACTAAGGATGCATGTTGCTCTTTCCATTCAAATATAATTCGCCATTGATCATTTATGCGAATACTATAATAACCATCTAATTCTCCTTGTAATTTTAATGTCTTCTACGGTAGTGAATGGAAGTATTCTTCTTGAAATGAAGTGTCGATTATTTTCATTCAGGTACTTACTTCGTCAGTAAATTCTGCTGTGTATTCAGTTTGTCCAGTAATTTTTTCACAAACCTCCGACAAAATATCTGATGTTAGAATATCTTGATATGTTTCAGACCGCTTCTGAAACCTGTTCTTTATTACAAAGTGTGGTACTTCCATTTTGGTCATAATTGATTATTAAAACCTCTTTTCTTTGAATGCCTGGGATTTGTCTGACATTAATAAGGTTATATTCATTCTCATTAATCCAACTTTCTAACTCTTGATTAGTAAGCCCTTTATGCTCCATAACATAGGAAAGCATAAATCGGATTGATTTATTATTCAATGAGTCTAAAAATTTGAATAATCTTTTTTCTGCCTCAATTCCCCAGCCTTTGAAACCTCTTTTTCCGTCATTGTAAGCTCCTGTTGTTAGTCTATAAGGTGGGTCTAAATAAACAAAAGAATCCATTGGCAAATCTTCGAGTATTTCTTGATAATCTGCACTATAAAAACAGATTTCCTTTTCTTTTATTACTCTTGAAAAACTGATAACTTTCTCTAAAACCTTATCATTAAACCACCTCATTCCAACAGGGTTGTTGAAATTATGATTTCCATTAAATCTGATTTGCTGATTAAATCCATAAAGAATTACACTATATAGCAATCTTGGGTCTCTTTTATCTCTTGGTAAAGAGTTGTAATAATCCCTTGCTTTGATATAGCTTTCCGAATCTTTAGCAACGAGATTATATTTTTTAATTATTCTTCTTAGATAAAGCAAATATTGATAGGTATCATTCTTTTGAAATGACTCAACTAAATCTTTGACTAAATAATTTAAATCATTATAAACGATTTTTTTGGCTTTTGAATTTATCCCAACATTAAATCCACCTCCAAAAATGTCAAAAAATATTGATATGTTCTCAGGGAGATATTCTTCAATTTCTGAAATCATTTTAGCTTTACTTCCTATGTAATTCAATGGTGAAACATAGTTTACTCTTTCATTTTGCTTTTTTTCAATAAAAAAAAGATGTTCAAAATGGTCTTTCTTTCCTCTCGATTTGAAGTTTTTATATTTATTATAGGTTATTTTTTTGCACTTATAAGTTTCAGATTTTCCATATCGTTTTAGAGATGCTTCAATAAAAAAATTTGACATGAAACCGTCTTTGCTATAACTGAAAATGATATATTTAGCTTTTGTCTTTGCTATAAGTCTATCAAATAAAATATGAGATTTAAAATCCTTTGACCAATCAGACCTCATAGGCGTTGTTGGTCTTGACCCAGTAATTGGACTAATTGATGGGTTGTCATCTAAAACAAGGGTTTCAAGTAAATGATATTGATTCCCATATTGATTCTGAGTGTATGGAGGGTCTAAATACAAAATATCACATTCGACTTCCTCAATAATATCTTCAATTTTTCTGTTGAAGTATTCTACATTATTACAATTTGAATTTTTAGAATCTACTCTTTGGAAAATAATAGGTTTTTGAGAACGAGGGTCCCAATGTTTCAAAAATGCCCCGTAAACCCCTGCTGTGTTTGAAACAAATGAGATTGATTCAATTAAACTTGCAAGTAAATAAGAGTATTCATTTTGGGTTATTAGTTCTGATTTTTTCCATTGTTCTATTGTCTTTCGGAAATAATCTATTCTTCCTGCATTATCAGGATTAAAATACATTCTTTCAGAACCGCCTGGTGAATAATTCTTATAGAAGAATCCTTTTAATTTTTTCTTATTGGCGTTTAAATATTCAAATGGGTCAAATCCTAATTTCTTGAAATCGCATGCAGATGATGTTACTCTTCCCCTTGTATAAATGACACTCCATGTAATCAAATCATTAACGACTAAATCAAAGTAGTCCTTAATTGAATTGGAAACTGCACCCGTTCCGCAAAAAGCGTCAAAGAACTTTAGCTTTGATTTTGTATTATCATCAAAAAGCTCTCTTTCTGTATTCAAAAGTCCTTTACTTTTCAGTAATTCCTTAATTTCATTTACGATTAATTCTTTATTACCTATAAATCTCATTTATTCACCTTCGTTTTATTTGTCATAGTATGATTACTTACCAATAATTCCTTAACGTCAATATCTAAAATTTTAGCAATTCTATACAAATCAGATAAACTTGGCTGCCTCCTGTTTTGAACATAAGAATTAACCATGTTGTAACTCTTTTCCATTTGTAAAGCCAACCACTTTTGTTTTATCCCTTTTTCTTCTAAAACTTCTTTTATTCTATTCATATTTAGATGTAATTAGTCAAAGGTTCGAAGGTACAATTTTAAGTTTAAAATATCTCATTTTGTGAGTGAAAAAACAATCATCGGGTGGGTTGGGTGGGGTTTTTGTTTTAGATGCGTTTTTTCTTTTTTCTGATTGTCGAGAACTCCTTTCTACACGAAACACCCCTCTCTCATTACTAACAAGGTCAAATATACAAAATTATACTTTATTAGTTATTGTAAAATATGTAAACATTAGCTACAAAATAGGGCTTTTTGACTAAGTACTTATTAAGTGCTTAAAGTGACTACGGAGGTATGAGTGTGTTGTTTATTAGAGCATGACAGGCTTAACTAGCGTGTAGTTTTTTTGCTCATCGCTCATCACTATGCACTCATCGCTAGGATTCGGCTTAGGGATGGTAGTGGTATGTGGCGTAAATGGGGCTGCTTACGGAGCTTAGGCAGACGCAGGCTGGCCCGAAGGGCAGACAAGTATGCCT
>JAHDGD010000129.1 GCA_020627825.1 Saprospiraceae bacterium | reverse complement strand
CAATGTTAAGTATTTCTTGCCGTAAAGATCGATTTACAGAAGAGAAGCATCAAGAACAAGAAACCGAACTTTTAAAAGAAGTCCATGTAAATGGGATTGTATTGGATGAAAATAATAGTCCATTAGAAAATGTAAAAGTTACCATCAATGACAAAACAACATCAACTGATGAAAATGGTGTGTTTTTATTTAGACAGATTGAGTTGTCTTCCTTGGGTTCAGTAATACAATTTAATCGATCCGATTTATTTAAATCAACCCGAATCCTTTATCCTAAAACAAGTGAAGAACAAGTCTTTGTTCAAGTTCAAATGATAACCAAAGGATCACCTTATAATTTGTCTTCAAATGCAGGTGGGACAATAGAACTCGAACAAGGAGCAAAAGTTGCATTCCCAGAAAATGCTTTTCGATATGAAAATGGTGGGAATTCCTATTCAGGACAGGTTTCCGTTTATATGCATTGGTATGATCCTTACAGTCCACAGCTAGGATATTCATCTCCTGCAAGTTTAGAGGGTATTGATGCTGATGGAAACTCCAAAATACTTCAGACTTTTGGAATGATGGGTGTTGAGTTGTATTCAGATACTGGCGAACCTTTACAATTAGAAGAAAATGCAGAAGCTACACTGTCATTTCCGCTTGTAAATGAACTCATTAGTGATGCACCAGAGCAAATTCCTTTATGGTATTTGGATGAAGAAAAAGGAATGTGGGTTGAAGAATTTACTGCAATAAAACATGAAAATAGCTACGTGGGGAACGTGAATCATTTTTCATTTTGGAATTGTGACGTCCCATTTGATTTGGTGCAACTATCTGGAACTCTTCAATCAGAGGACGGAACACCACTAGTCAATAAACTAGTAACTGTTAAATTAACAAATACGGTAGGTGGTTCTGTTTATACTGATAATACGGGATATTTTACTGGGAAAGTGCCAGCAAATGAGCAATTAACTTTAGTTATCAAAGAGTGCAATCAAGATCTAGTAAATGAAGAAATAGGTCCTTTTACAACTGATCAAGATTTAGGAAATTTTACAGTGACTCTATTAGAAAATACCGTAACATTATCTGCACTATTAAAAGGATGTGTAGGACAACCACTACCTGGTGCATATGGCCTTCTTAATGGATATCAATTGATTTCACCAAATTCAGATGGAGAAATCGAAACTGTTTTGACAAAATGTACGAATCAAACAAATGATATAAAATTTTATGATGGGCAAGAGATTAATGTGTCAGATCTTATAGATCTGGATTTTACACAGGATGAAATTGATTTAGGAGATGTGACAATTTGCAATCAACTAGAGGAATTTATTACATTTAGCGCCGATGGAGAAGATTACATCTTACTTGAAGATCCACAAGCTTATGTTATTAATTCCAATAAGCTTGTCTTAAGAGGGTTTCAAGGTTCAGCTTACCATTTCCTTACAGAGATTGAAGATATTTCAAGTGAAGGTGTATATAATCCTTTAAAAGTATCAATGGGAGTACAAGATACAATCACTGGAAATGATGGCACTGTGTTAAGATGCCAAACAGGTGTATCCTTTCCTTGCGATGATTTTGAAATTAATGTTCTTTCTTATGATTTGATAAATTTAATAGTAGAAGGAACCTTTCAAGGAACTTTAGTGGACTTTTATAACGAAGAGGTTTTTGTGACAGGCTCTTTCCGTAGTAAGATTATTGATCAATTTGATGAAGCAAGTGTTTCTGGGAAAGTTTGGGTAGATCTGAATGGAAATAATACTAGGGATCCTGAAGAAGAAGATGCCACCTTATATGGAATGAGTTTTTATAGAGCAAGTACAGTTTCACAAGTTGATTTCGGTACAAAAGTAGCATGGGCAGAAGATGGAACATATTCTTTTACAGGTATTCAACCAGGAACTTATTTTCTGAGAGTTTATAATCCGAATTATGAACTTGTAGAGTTTCAATCTGGTGATCCCTCAAAAGATAATGATTTTATAGAGCCAGGAGGAGGGATACAAGATTATTTCTCATATGAATTTACATTAACAGATGGTGAAAATCTTGAACATATTGATATAGGTTTCAAGGCTCCCACAGATATCTACATAAATTCAACTTCTCATTTTGGTTGTACTCCTGAAATAACACTTAGAGCAAATGTTGCTGGAGGTTTGCCTCCATTTAATGTTGAATTGAGTGACGGGCAAGTACAATCCTTTGATAGCAATATCGAATTTATTGTTGAGGAAGGGGGAACTTATGAATTTTTTGTAACTGATGCCTTAGATAATACTACTTCACAAACAATCACCGTAAACGATTATAATACAGCTGTCTTTGGTTATGTATGGAAAGATGTTCCTGGATCTACAGAAGGTTTCTTTGATCAAATTGTAGATGAAAAAGTGGAAGATATAAATGTTAGGATATATAATTCCGATGACGAACTTGTTAAGACCTTAGCAGTTACAGATAAGTCTTATTTCATCTCAGATATTCCTTATGGAGAGTATTTTGTTGAGGTAGATATTCCTTCGAATCTTGAAATATCACCATTGAATGATGATGAATTTTATGGTAACGATATGGATCCTACAACAGGGAGATCTGAAAATTTCATCTTCGATGAATGTTTTGATTCGAATCGAGTTAACATAGGTTTTAAGGATAAATAAACACTATTGAAAACACCAGCAGACATACAGGAAATCATTACAGGATGTTGTAACAAGCAAGCTTCTTACCAACGGAAATTGGTGAGCACCTATAGTGATTTTCTGTATGCCATCTGTTGTCGTTACATGCCTGATCGAGCATCAGCGAAAGATCAATTACAAATCGCACTGTTTAAGATTTTAAAAAATATAGAGCAGTTTTCTTCTGACAAAGGGAAGTTGGAATCTTGGATGTCAAGAATTGTGATCAATACTTGCCTGTCTGACTTAAAAAAAAATAGATTGAATGTTGTCGCTCTAGATGAAGCTCTTGTTTTACAGAAAGAAGTAGATCCTATCGTGATCGATCAAATGAACGCTAAAGAAATCATTAAAATCATTCAATCGCTTCCCAATATTTACAGAGAAATATTCAATCTCATTGAGATTGATGGATATAACCATATTGAAGTTGCAGAAACTCTAGGAATAAAAGAATCATCGTCAAGAGCGAGATTGTCTAGAGCAAAAGAATTACTGCGAACTAAATTAAACGTTTCAAATCATCAGAAATCATGGATAAATCTAGCATAGAACAAAAGATAAAAGAAAAATTATCAAACCATCAGGAAGCGATAAACAATGAAGATTTATTCGCTGCTCTAGGTATTGAAGAACAGAAAAAGAAGAGGCCATTCTTGTGGATATTCTTAGGTTCTATTTTGCTCCTTTCAGGAGGGACTATCCTATATGTTCAATTGACTTCTGATCCACAACCGAACATAGCAAATCATGATACTAATACACAATATGTGGATAACAGTACATTAGATCAAGCCGAATACAAAACAACACCATCGTCAAATACATCTTCACTTGAAAAAGAAGCCACTAAACCATTAATTAGAACGGGTGAAAGTGAATCTTCAACTGTATTTGGGACAACAACAACTCAAAATGAACAGTATATTTCTGCAAATAAAAAGCAAAATGATGATGCAAGTCTACATGACCAATCACTTAGCCAACTTACCATTCCATTAAACAATGCGAGGAAAGAACAAAAAAACACTACACAAAAAATTATCACTCCTCCCTCTTTGACTTTTGACCAAAAAGAAAACCTAACACTCCTTACCCAAAGCCAAAGTAACCAACATTCAGAGCAACTTCTTAAACAAAATAATAGCGCTCTTTTGGGCCTGACCCAAAATCCTATCATCCAACTAGATACATTTTATGAGACAACACTTAGTAATGGTTTATTTTATCCTTTTTTACATAAGTCAATCTCACTTGAATTAATTAGAGAGGATCACACACATATGTTTGCACCCAGGCCACGCCCATTCATCATAACACCATACCTTGCCTATGGTAGATTTTCACATGACATGATTTCTATCGATACAGAATTCGATAGTTATAGAAAGATAAGAATCTTGCAAGAGAAACCTCTAGAGAATATAAGAGTAGGTACTCTGATTGATCTTCCTGTTTCTCCATTTTTTACAATGAAGACAGGTCTTGAATACAGTCAATACAATATTCAATTTGATTACACTGAAACTGAACGAGTTCCTTCAGGTGAAGATCTTGAAATTGTTAGAATCAATTTTGTAGGAGATAGCACTATTATAACGAGCAATGAGCCTCGAATTGATATTGTCAATCGAAATTGGACAACATACAGTACGTTCCATGTGGTTAATGTCCCTATATTGCTTTCTTTTCGATATGATTTTTATAAGCTTGGTTTTTTTGCTGAAACAGGAGTGAATCTTGGATTATACAGTCAATTTAATGGCAAAATATTATCTCCTGAATTGGATATAGTGGAACGTTCTGCGTTTTATAAGCGCTCTTTTTTAGTAAGTGGAGACTTAGGATTAGGTTGTGATTTTCTATTGAATGAGTCAATGAGACTTTATGGTAAAATAAACTACCGAAGCTCTTTAAATTCTATTGCCAATAAGCAGAATGTGTTGGAAGAAAGATTCAGGCATGTAGGCTTGGCAGTGGGTGTTACCTATACTATGTATCGTAAAAAGTTAACTGCGTATTAAATTGCTAGAACCATGGAGTCCACTTATAAAATAGAAAATACTTCTTTCTCAAAAGCCAAAACGTAAGTTTGCATTTTCTTGTAGTTACTCCATTTTTTGTCTGTGAAGATTTTTTTAAGCTTTTTAGTGCCTGATGAAGTTCGCATAAAGTCCCCATCTCGCTTTTTTCGTACCATCACTTTATTCACTTCTTGCTCAAAATCAGAAGGCAGCTGTTTCATCACATATTCTTCTGTCAAATATCCAAATCCCGGTATGTTATCTCCTACATGAAATTGCTTGTCAGGATTAACGCATTTCTTTGAAAAAACATCAAGCGTTTTTCGTTCTCTGAAACACCAATATCCCGATGTTTCCCATTTCTTTCCCACCTGCTCACAATGGATCATCTCTCCGACTTGTGCAGCATTAAACCCATAAGATTGTAAAAGTTGTAAAAGAACAGGAAGATCAATTCTCTCTTGATTGTCGTTTTCTATTTTAATGTGAAGCACATCCCCCTTGTGTTCATATAGATCTCTGGATAAATTGGTCCAGATCTTCTCCCATTGCGCCAAATAAGACATACTCTTCATTGCTTGATCTACCCATTGAGGTTGCTTTTTTTCAATAATAGGTATGACTTCATTCCGGAAATAATTACGATGATACGCCGCGCTGTAATTTGAGCTATCTGTTACATAATCAATTTCAAAACAGTCTACGTATGCTTCTATTTCTTTTTTTCGTAAACACAAGAATGGGCGTATGATAGGACCATTTTTTGGTAATATACCTCTCATTGCTTTTAATCCTCCTGCACGTCCCAAATTCATCAACAACGTTTCTACATTATCGTCTCCATGGTGGGCTGTGATCAATTTAGTACATTGATGAGTTTTCATGAGTTCAGCAAAATAAGCATACCGTTCATTTCGAGCTATTTCTTGAAAGTTTCCTCCATCTTGAATCAAACTCTTTACATCAATGCGTTTTTGAAAAAATGGAATGTTGTACCTATTTGCTTCTTTTTTTACAAATTCAGCGTCCTTAGTACTTTGACCGTCTCGAGTCATGTGATCAACATGTGCGACAATAAAAGTGTATGATTTGGACAGTAAATAATGCATTGCAAAGATGCTATCCATGTTACCTGAACAGGCGAGAACAATACGATCACTACTTTGGATTAAGTTATGTTCCGAATTGAAAGCTGCTACTTTGTTATCGATCAGCTGCTTTATCGAATCCCTCGTGAATTCAGCCATTGTTGATATTTTCTAGCATTTCTGTTATGACCAGCTAAGGTCTTTGCAAAAGCATGTCTACCGTTTCCATTCGGTTTTGCACAAAAGAATATAAAGTCGTGTTCTTCTTTATCTAATACAGCATCAATTCCAGAAATACTTGACATTCCGATTGGCCCTGGTGGAAGTCCTGGATATTTATAGGTATTATACGGGCTATCATATTCTAGGTGTTTGAACAATACCCTTCGTAAATCAAATTGTTTCAATGCGAAAACAACAGTGGGGTCTGCTTCCAACGGGATACCACGATCTATTCGATTCAAATAAACACCTGCTATTCTCGGTTTTTCGTCTGCTTTTAAAGATTCTTTATCTACAATACTAGCCAAGGTATATACTTCTTTGGGCGTAAGCCCTAGTTTTTCCGCTTTTGATAAACGTTCTTTTGTCCAAAAATTTCGGTGTTCTTTTTGTAATCGTTCAAATAAGTCTTCTGGTGAAATGGTATAGAATACCTTGTATGTATTCGGGATAAACATACTCATGAGTGTTTCTTGAGAATAACCAGCCTCTTTGACTTTGGGCGAAAGCCGAAAAAAATCAAGTATTTCAATAGAATCTAACATGATGTTTTTTGCCAACTTGCCTGAAAGATCTTCAATTAATCGAGCATTGTTGAAGGTAAGGTTTACGGCATCTTGTCTACCTGCTCTTAATTTACCGATCAATTGTTTCGCATTCATGTCTTTTTCGATAAGATATCGACCAGGTTTTAACTTGCCAAAAGACATTAAGCGAGAAACGGTTTCGAATCGAGTAGGGGACGGAATTACCTCATTTTCGACAAGTTCATTTACTATAAGTTCTTTGGTGTGATCAGCATCAATAAATAGCTCGTAATCCTTTTGTGTATAAGGATTGTAAATGGTGTCATAAGAGAAATATAAAGCAATTCCACCTGTAAGTAGAAGAAACAAAAAGATGTAAATTAGTATTCTTTTCAAGATTAATATTGTTCAAATTCATTTGGGAAATCACCAGATTTCACATCAGTTATATAACGTTCAACGGCTCCTTTAATTCCGTCAAATAAATCCATATACCTTCGCAAGAAACGAGGGTTAAATTCTTTTGTAATACCAAGTAAATCATGAAGTACAAGTACTTGTCCATCAGCATGTTCTCCGGCTCCTATTCCTATAATAGGTACTTTAACGCGATCAACTACCTTCTTCGTCAGTTTTGCAGGGATTTTTTCTAGAACAATACCGAAACAGCCAATCTCTTCAAGTAATTGTGCATCATGCAGTAATCGATTGGCTTCTTCCTCTTCTTTAGCTCGTACGGTGTAAGTCCCGAATTTATAGATGGATTGCGGTGTCAAACCTAAGTGCCCCATAACAGGAACACCAGCTGATAAGATTCTTTTGATAGATTCTTTTACTTCAGCACCTCCTTCAAGTTTTACTCCATGAGCACCTGATTCTTTCATGATTCGTATGGCAGAACGCAATGCTTTTTTGCTGTCTCCTTGATACGATCCGAAAGGAAGGTCAACTACGACAAATGCCCTGTTAACTGCGCGTACAACAGATTGTGCATGATAAATCATTTGATCCAGTGTAATGGGTAAAGTCGTTTCATGACCTGCCATCACATTCGATGCAGAGTCGCCAACAAGTATCATATCAATTCCTGCCTCATCAATAATCTTTGCCATCGAATAATCATAGGCCGTAAGCATACTTATCTTTTCTCCTGCCTCTTTTAATTCTAGTAATTTTTGAGTCGTAACTTTTTTTATAGTTGATTTAGCTGTTGACATATATAATTTTTAAACGTCGGTTTAGAATAGTTGAACCTATGGCTCGCTTTTGTGTCACAATATTAATTAAAATGGATTAATTTAAGTTCTTTTTATAAAGGGCTTTCGCCCAAAAATTATGGATCGTATCTATAAGATGTATGATATGTAGTAATAAAGTCTGACAATTATATGACAAGATCCTTACTACTATACGTCGTCTTACCCTATATTTTTGCGGAAAAATTTAAATATGAGACTGGTTATATCTTTGAGTATAATAATGTATGTATTGATTTCTTGCGGAAATTCCGATCATAGTGCAAAGCAAATTGTTGAGTCTGAAAGTGATCAAGACACATTAAGATATGCTCAAGAATCTCATCTTCATAATATTCGTCAATTAACGTGGGGAGGTGACAATGCAGAAGCGTATTGGTCAAGAGATGATCAAAAACTTGTTTTTCAAGCATCTAATGAAGCTTGGGGGGCAGATTGCGATCAAATTTATTATTTCGACACAAATAATTTACCGGCCAAAGGTGAAATTCCACCATTATTAAGTACAGGAAAAGGAAGAACAACATGTTCTTATTTTATGCCGGGTGGAAATGAAATAATATATGCCAGCACACACTTGGTAGATGAAAAATGTCCTCCTGTTCCTGAAAGAGGCCCAGGGGGGAAATATGTATGGCCTATCTATGAGAGCTTCGATATTTTTACAGCCGATCTTGAAGGAAATATAACAAAACAACTAACGGATTTTCCGGGGTATGATGCGGAAGCTACCTTATCTCCACAAGGTGATAAAATTGTATTTACTTCGCTTAGATCAGGAGATCTTGAATTATATACAATGGATATTGATGGATCCAATGTAAAACAAGTAACTTCAGATCTAGGGTATGATGGAGGTGCATTCTTTTCTCCTGATGGAAAAGAGCTCATTTTCCGTGCCTCTAGACCAAAGACAGAGGAAGAAATCGAAACGTATACCTCACTTCTAGAACAAGGTCTTGTACAGCCAACTAATATGGAGCTCTTTATTTGTAATGTCGATGGATCGAATCTTAGGCAAATTACAGAACTTGGTAATGCGAACTGGGCACCTTTTTTCCATCCTGATGGAGAACACATTATTTTTTCTAGCAATCACAAAAGCAAAAGAGGATTTCCTTTTAATTTATTTATGATTAAGAAAGATGGTACTGGACTTGAGCAGATTACATTTGATGAGACTTTTGACTCATTTCCTATGTTTAGTTACGATGGTAAAAAACTAGTCTTCTCTTCGAATCGATTTAATGGTGGAACAAGAGAAACAAATATCTTCATTGCTGATTGGAAGTAAAAAGAAGATAAAAGGATAAAAATTTTGGTTGTGGTGTGTGCTTAAAGTTGATGTTGGGTCAATAAATATCAAGGTGTAGATTGTTCATTTAGAATAATTTATATACTTTTGAGCCGCACACACCACACATTATGAACTTACTTTATAAGGCAACTTTGCCTCTACCTTTGGTATTCCTATTTTTATCCTATTCTTATGGTTTTTCTTATTCGAACCCCTTGACTGAATGTCAGTGGTTGATTGATCAATCTTGTTATGAAGAAGCAAGAGATTCACTTTTTAAAGTCGATACTGATTTTCTATCAAACACAGAAAAAGATCAGTATACCTATTTAAAGGGAGAAGTTCTTTTATATACAGGATCTTATAAAAGCGCAATACCCTTTTACGAATTATTGTATACTTCTGTAAATGTTGATTACCAGTATAAAGCTTCGTCTCGTTTAGCTTATCTATTGTATTTAATGGGGGATTATGAAAAGACCATCGATTTCATTGACGAAATTCCTGATGAAAACAAACAATTAGCAGATGAATTAATTTGGGCTCGAGCCCAAAGAGATTTAAAGAATTATGCTTCAGCTCATGAAAAAATAGATGCTTTATTACTAAAGTATGATAACGATTATTTTCTGAGTCAAAAGGCTATTATTTATATAAAGGAATCGAAATTCATAGAGGCTATTTCATTGTATGAGTATTTAATTGATGTAGCAGACTATGACTTAGAACACAACGAATATTTATTAAGTTATTACAACAACTTAATGTATTGTTTGAATAAAACGGACTTAAAAGCTTCAGGTGAAATGTTTGCTTATTTTGAAGCCTATTTTGGAGATGAAAGCTGGAGGAATTCGACAAGACAATCCGTTTTTCTTCAGAATAAGGCAGAATATTTATCTAGAATAGGGTGCATAGAAGATGCTATTTTATGCATGGATCAGGCAATTTGTTTGTACTTTAATTTAGAATATATTGAACAGTTACAAATAGATGATTTAATCGATAAAATGAGTCTTTTTGACTTTTATGAAGAAAAGCTCAAAATTTTAAAACGTGCAGCATTTTATGATTTGGAAGAAATGTACAAGAAAATTGATGCGTTGATTGTACATCTAAAGAAAGATGCTGTTGAAGAAGAAATTCGATTTAGAAAAGGAAAAGATTATAGCCCATTCTATATAGATGCGTTTCATTATTTTCTATCTCAGAATAAAATTGCAGAAGCGTATTTTTATATTTCTAGAATAAAAGACAGTGCATTAATACAATCCATTCAAGAAAAGGGACATCTTCCATCGAATGGAGATTGGAGAACCTTACAAAATGCACAATTTAATAATCAATATTCTGTAGCCTCAAAAAATCAATTGAGGGTGCAAGTGCTGCATAATCATAAGGATAAAAACGACAAGAACGCTCTATATATTACAGTTGACGATGTACAACGAAAGATGCGCAAAAAGGAGCTCATTTTAGATTATTACAAAGTAAATGATGCATATCATGTATTTGCATTAACGAAAGATGATATTCAATATTTTAAGCTTGATATAGAAGAACAGACTATAGAAAACTTAAAAGCTTCCTTTACCAAAAGACCGGATTATCACAGGTGGAATCATGTTTCTTTACGAAAATTGATGGAAGTCTCTGAAAGAGTAGGTAAAAGATTAATTCCTTTGCCTTTGGAATCTCTAGAACATATAATTATTTCCGCTCATGGTGTTCTTGCAGGTTTTTCGTTTGAAGCATTAGCCTATAAAAATCAATATTTCATTCAATCAAAAAACATAAGTTATATAAGTTCGACAGCCCTTTGGTGTTATGCATTGAAATATTCTTCTAGTAGCCGACGAAATGTAATGATATCGAATCATACAAGTGATTTAACAGGTGCGAATTTTATGCACCATAGTTTAGCACATTCTTCGTTTTTATTTGACACCATTCATTCCGATTTCTTGATGGATTCAGAAGATTACAATTTGATTCATATTGGCAATCACGCCACTTTAAAAAGTGACATCTATCAGATTTATATAGCTTTGGATGAACATAAAAAGCTCACAATTGGGGATTTGATGGTAAAGCGATTAAATTGTAATGTAATGGTTTTGGCAGGATGCCATACAGCAAAAGGACAATATATTTCTGATGAAGGAGTGTATGCTTTGTCGAGGTCAGCATTTGCTGCAGGAGCAAAAAATGTCATCTCAAGTTTTCATGCGATAAATGATGATGCTACCGCTGAGATTTTATCGACTTTTTACGAGCAGCTAGAACAGAATAAATCATTGGGTGATGCCTTGACTACTGCAAAATTGAAGTATTTGTCACAAGCTACTATTTATTTGCAGCATCCGTATTTTTGGAGTGGTCTAGTAATACAAGGAAATCAAAGATTTGTACCCATGAAAACTATTTAACGTGAAAAATGGATAAGGAATTATGATACGTGGCGTATCCCGAAGGTATGCCATCATGATCACTTGTTATCTTTCGTTCTTTCTTTCATTTGCTTCTCTTAGAATAGCTCTAATTAACAAAGAACTATTTGATTTATCTTTCATCTCAGCTGTATTACATTTGAATTTCCAATTAAATCCCTTATAATCCCCATATTCAAAATTCATGCATTGCCTTATGTAGGTT
>JAHDGD010000128.1 GCA_020627825.1 Saprospiraceae bacterium | reverse complement strand
TACCTGAAAGGTTAGAGTTAATTGTGGAATGCTTAACTTTGCGTTTCAATAGAATAAAAGAAATAATTGGTGATTAAGAAGATCAAAAAGATGTTTAAAAACATATCTGTGTTTAACACGGATGCATCTTCTATTGATACTAGTGATAAGCAAGAAGAAACCACTTTCACGTTATTATATAATGCTTTAGCCGTAGGAGAATTAAGTTTCAATGGAGAAAAATGGGTATTTCAATACACAAAAATGTTCCAAACTCAAGATACAATAGCTCCAATTCCTTCATTTCCTGAAAAATCTAAGATATATATTTCAGAAGAACTCTGGCCATTTTTTCAAGCTCGTATACCTAGCATAAAACAACCAAAAATTCGAGCAATCATTGAAAAAGAAAATATAAAAGAAAATGACATAATAGGATTACTTAAACTTTTTGGCGCACGAAGTATTAATAATCCTTTCGTTCTTCAAGCATAAATAGATAGTGCCTCAATGGACTTTTGCTCTTTTGGTGCACAACAATCCGAATTAAGCAATAGAAAATCTATTACATCCTTAAATGACTTCGAAATAAAAGTAACTTTTGCTCACTCATAATAGTAAAGACTATTATTCATTCGTAAAAGTTATTATTTCTTTGTCATTTCAGTTCTCATAACGATGTTCTATTTCTTAATTCGGATTTAAAAAGTATTCAGCTCAATCGTAAGATTGGGCTTTTTGTTTTTACTTAGGCTTAGAAACTCATGTTTTGCGCATAATTGTACCCCATTTGTCCCTTATAAATCTAAAATAATACTTATCTATAAAGAATCTCTCTTTCTTTTCTTGCATATTCCATCCTACGGAATTCAAGAAAATCTTCTCTTTCTTGCTCTTCAATCCATTCCAATTCATCAAAAATAGGATCGTTAAAATCATAGATTATTCCGGGTATTCTGAAAAGATCAATCAGCGCCCATATCCCTAATCCTCCTAAGGTGATCCAAAAAAGAATTTGTGTGCCCCATTTATTCGTGTAGGCATAATGTGCTCCAAAAAGAAAAAATAATAAATACGCAATACCTACACTCCTTATACTTGCTTCTAATCTATGTCTGTTCATAACTATTGATTTTCTGTAATACTACCTGTAAAACCATCTTTTCAAATAGATAATTTCAAGGTAGAACGTCGAAATAAATGTTTTTCGTCAAATCATAGTTTTCTATAGATAGACGTCAAAAAATAAAAGATGATTAGAATAAATAATTATCCTTTAAATAAAAAAATACTATTAAAAGAAATCTTTTATCTCCACACATCAAGAATGCCTCCCATTACTGCCACACAGAGTGTCCAAAATATCGCATTTAATAGATTCGTTTTCCAATTCATTTTATGAAAGATTCCCAGTGAAACAATTACAGGAATTAAAAATGAAACACCAATCAATGCACCATGTAATGCACCATGACCAAATGTAGCATGCGTATTTATAAACAATTCACCGGCTTCGTTTACATCTTTATGAACTAATTGAAGGACAAAATTTAGGGAAACAGATAACAACATGGCAAGTAAAATGGAACCTCCGTATGCTACAGCCATATTGTTTGGCTTTAATTCTTCTTCCGTTTTACCTATTGATTTCATCCATGCTTTTCCGAATAAAGGACCATAATAAATGGCTCCTAAAATAGCTGGCACTAATCCCGCTACTATAATCGCGATATAATTTGTGTTTAATTCTACCATTGTTTAGTAAGTTCGTCTTGTTAATAAAATAAAAAGATACACTTTTTAATAGAATAGATCTTCAAATTATACACGAATTTTCTTTTTCTATAATCCACTTAACTTGAACACCACTCTCCTATTCGGTGGATAATATTCCACATCAACAGGTTTTTTTAAAGGTCTACTTCCACCGTATCCTACGGCTATGATTCGGTTAGAAGAAATTCCTTTTTCTTTCAAATAACTTGCGATTTTCTACGCTCTATTTTCTGACAATTCTTGATTTTTTACTTTATCGCCTACTACCTATTTATACCCTTCTATTGTTACTGATACTTTAGGATTGTCAACATGAATTTTGCAAACGTATTTTATTCATCGAAAGAACTTTCAAGAACTTCGGCTTTAGCACAAGCAGATTGAACATCCTTAGGAATATATTTTTGTGCTTTTTTATTGTCATCACTTCCTTTTTCACAGGCGGTGGAAATTGTTCATTTTTAATTGGTGGTTTAACGTCTTGACTTTTTGCCTTAGGTTTTGGTTTAGCAATAACTGGTTTTTCTTTTTTAACGACTGAAGGTTCTTTCGTCTCAGGTGTATTAGTTGTTTCAATGGCAACTTTCTTTTCTGGAGAAAAAAAATTCTCCTTTGGTAAACAAATAAGGGCATCCAGTCAGCATATTCATGGGAAGATAATAAATAGTATATGACTATAATTATTTTGGGCGCTCGAGCGCTCCATTACAGGTTTCGTTAGGCACTCATCCCTCCAAAAAAATTGAATTGATAAAATTCTCAGCTGGTAGAAACATTAATATAAAATACTAAACCTTTTTTCATATTGTCGGGACAAGCCTTTCATGCAGCTAGCGCAAAGAGTAAAAAATACCATTTGCCAAAGCAAGAAAAAGGACAAAATAAGGAATGCAGTAGATTATTATTTAAAAACCAAGGATGATGTGAAAAAAGATTTATCATATTTAATTAATGATTGGCTTACCGCTGTGCAAGGGAGCGACAATGGGAGCTCTCACAAAGTGACGAGCCGAATGGCGAGCCTGGAACATAGGGACCTGTAAGGGAAGCCCCTAAAAAAGAAAAGATAAAATCAACCCAAAGAAAAACCACCATCTTCCTTTGGGTTGAGGTACAGATTTTAATTGATTTCCAGTAGCTCTACTTCAAAAATCAACGTCGTGTGTGGTCCTATTTGGGCTCCAGCCCCTCTATCTCCATATGCTAAATTCGACGGCACAAACAATTTCCATTTAGAACCTACAGGCATCAATTGCAATGCTTCCGTCCAACCTGCAATAACGCCATTCACTGGAAAGGAAGCTGGCTGACCTCTTTGCACCGAACTATCGAATATGGATCCATCGATTTTTGTACCATGATAATGCGTCGTAACAGTGCTAGTAAGTGTTGGTTTATCACCCGTTCCTTCTTTCATGATCTCATATTGTAGCCCGCTTGGTAAGGTTACCACTCCATCTCGTTTTCCATTCGCTTCCAAGAAGTCTTTTCCCTCTTTTATGGTTCCTTCGTGCTTCTTTGCCGCTAATTTTCCGAAATAATCATTTAAAAAGATCGCTGAATCCTCCACTCCTATCTTAAGTTCAGCGCCCGAAAAAACATCACCTACAGCTTCTGCTAAAACAGTTGAATCCAGTTCTTCTACTCCCTGGCTCTGTAGATTTTTAGCAATATTTAATCCTAAGCTATAGCTTAGTTTTTCTAAATCGTTCATACTTTATTTTTTCCGCAAAGGTACATAAAACTAAGGGTGCTTATCTGTACTGTCTACAGTTATTTTTAAATGGTATACTATCTAGTTCAATCGAATGACATATCCTCTTAATGGGTCTAGCGTCATTGTTCCTTCAGCCATGAGTTGTTCTGCAGAAATCAATTCTTTTCCCTTGATTTTACCACCCATTAAAAATTGATTATATCGATTCAATTCAAGAGTATATGGTGTTTTATTCTTGTTCAATATAACCATCACTTTTTTATCTTCCAGCGTACGAAAGTAGACGTAAACACCATCCTTCGGCAAGTAATGTGTGAGTTTACCATGATGCAGAACCGGTTCATCTTTACGTTCATTTAATAAAGTGGTCAGAAAAGCTCGAAACTCCAGCTGTGCCTCCGTTAAACCTTCTCCTGTAAACGCATTAATAACATCATTTTCCCATCCTCCTGGATAATCTGCTCTGATTTTTCCGTCATCTCGTTGGAGTGGACTTGTCATCAAGATTTCTGTTCCATAATAAATTTGTGGAACACCTCGAGTCGTTGTGCAAAAAATCATGGCCAACTTTAATAAATCGATGTTTTCACCAAGCATTGTAAATCCTCTGGTCATATCGTGATTATCCAAGAAAACGAGCAAATCATCTGAATTAGGATACATGAAATCATTCGCTAAGCTTTCATACATTCGGATAAATCCTGTATTCCAGTTTTCTTCTTCTACTAGGGCTTCCGCCAAAAGTTGATTCAGTGGAAAGTCCATGAGATATTGCAAATTCGACTCAAATCCATCCGGATTATTTTTGTTTTTTTGCCAATAGGCCACGTGGGCTGGATTAATTGTCCATTCTTCGCCTACAATAGAAACTTGTGGAACAACGGACTCCATTGCATCAACCCAATTTTTCATGTACTCTTTTTCAGGATAACTGTAGGTATCCATTCGGATTCCATCAAGCTCAAGGTATAAACTCCACCATATAGCATTTTGAATAAGATAAGTGGATAAAAAAGGGTTGCGTTGATTGAGATCAGGCATGCTAGGAACAAACCAGCCATCCATATAGGTTTTTTTATCGATCTCTGAGGCATGAATATCTTGTAGTGTCGATTTTCTATGATTGGTTTCCGTATAACTAGGCCAGATATTGATCCAGTCATTTGATGGCAAATCTTTTAACCAAGGATGTTCAATACTGCTGTGATTATGAATCATATCCATAATCACTTTCAATCCTTTTTTGTGACATACCTGAACGAATGCTTTGTACTCTTCATTGCTTCCGAAACGCGCATCGATCTTGTAAAAGTCTGTTGCAGCATATCCATGATAAGAGTATTTCGATGTATTATTTTCAATGATAGGATTCAGCCACACTGCTGTAAAACCCATGTCCTTTATGTAATCCAATTGTTGTAAAATACCTTTTAAATCTCCTCCATGTCGAGCAAGTGGATTCTTTCTATCGACGATATCTTCATAACCAGGCAATTGATTATTGGTTGGATCACCATCCGCAAATCGGTCGGGTGTAATTAAATAAATTACATCGGATTGATCAAATCCATTTTGGTTTTTAAAAACGGGAGCTTTCTTTATTTCATACGGAACATTATGAATGATATTATTTTCATTTTTAAATATAATGTTGATGTTTTGTGGTTCGGTAGAATGAATAAAAAGGGTAATCCAAACATAGTTCGAATTATCAGAGCGATGCAAATTTTTGATTGTTACATTCTTTGATTTCTCTAATTCTATTGTGTACAGTCCTATATTTTCACCTTGACACATGAGTTGAACAGTGTCTTGAGCTATATTGGAATACCAGTGAGGTGGTTCTATTTTAATAGGAAATATCTGAGAATTGCAAGAAAAGAAGGTGAAAAGGAGTAAAAAGCTATATATTAATTTCAAAGAAATGGTTTTAAGTATTTAAAATCTAAATGTTTAGTATAGAAATAAATAGTGAGATTTATTTAAATTTGCGAACCTACAAGTCATTGCTTATATGACTTTCTGCAAAATCACAGGTTAAAATCAAAATTTTTAAGTAAATATCGAATATATGAGAAATTATATGAAAACACTAGGATTATTTTTATTCTTAGGCGGAATGTTTTTTATAACAGGTTGCGAAGACCCTGTTGTAATTGATCCAAATGAAGGAGACGTTAATGTTTCTGATGGATTGTATTTAGCACTTGACGGAGAAGATCCTTCTTCAACTGCTGCTTTAGTTAAAGAACAAGTAGAAGCTGATGACTTTGCTTCTCAAGACAGAGACGGATTTACTGCTGGATTCATGTGGTTAGAAGTTGGGGACTACAACTTAGTAGAAGTTAGCGAAAAGGAAATCACAAGAACAATCGGAGGAACGACTGAAGTTGTAGACGATGGAAATTCAGATTGTGGATTTACAAGCTATACAGTTGTATCAACAACTGCTGACGGTCCTGCATTTAACGTAGGAACTGCTGGTTTGTACAAAGTTACAAATGATGAGATGACTGGAGAGATGATTCTTTATATGATTGATTCACCTAATCTTATCGGTAGTGCAACAGAAAACGGATGGGGTGCTGATACTCCATTAACAGGAAGTGTAGATGCTGAAGGTGGAGAATGGAAAGTAGAAGGAACAATTTTAAGAAGCGGAGAGTGGAAAGTAAGATTTAATTGTAGATGGCAAATCAACAGAAGAATTGATCCAAATGCTTCTTTAAATGACGCTTCAAATGGATACCAATTGTTTACAAACTTTGGAGGTACAACGAACAGTTTAGTAACAGGTGGTTCAAATATTCAGCAAGATGAAGATGGAGAATATACTGTAACAGTAACTTGGGATCCAAGAGACGGTTTCGGTTTATCAACTGAAAGAACAGGTGATGCTCCAGTAATCACATTCAACCCGAATGATTTCAACATGGCAGTCATAGGAGATGCTACTGCAGGTGGATGGGATTCTGATCAGAATTTATTTTATAAAGGAGTTGTAGATGGTTCTCACACTTGGTTGGGTATGATCACACTTGCTGATGCAGGTCAATTTAAATTCAGAGCAAATGATGCATGGGATTTCAACTTAGGTGGAGATCTTGCGAATCTTTCAAATGGAGGAGACAACTTAGGAACATTAGGAGCTGGATCTTATTATGTTGTATTAGGTACTCCTGATGAAGGAGATACATGGTCAGCAACTGTTACTGCAGCTTCATGGGGAATCATAGGAGCTGGTGGACCAACAGGTAGCTGGGATGACGATCAAGATATGGCAGCTGACGGATTCGTTGATGGTGTAACTACATATTCTTTTACAGGTGATTTTGTAGGAGGAGAATTCAAGTTCAGAGCAAATGATGCATGGGATCACAATATCGGTGGAGATGCTTCTTTCTTAGTAATTGATGGAGGAAACTTAAATGCTGATGCTGGTGAGAAAAAGGTAACGCTTTCATTTAATGGTGAAACTTATTCTGCAACGATCGAGTAATTCGAAGTTGACAGTATAAAATAACGTGAATAAATAGAATAAGCATGCCAATAGTATTGGGTGCTTATTCTTTTTTTAGCTCATACCACAAATCAAACCTATGCAAAAAGCTAATACATTATATCTATTTATCCTTTCTCTTTGCTTTTCAACCTTTTTAACAGCTCAAGTAACAGGTGTTGTTACTGAAGATGGCACAGGCGAAGCTCTCATTGGAGTCAATGTAGCAGTGCTTGACAATAGTACACTAGGCACAATCACTGACATTGATGGTTCTTATTCCATCAATGCATCCATAGGAGATAAGCTTGTTTTTAGTTATGTAGGATATGAAACACAAACTGTAGAAATTACAGGTCCTCAAATGAATATCGTTCTTAAAACCGCATCAGAATTAATTGATGAAGTGGTTGTATTAGGATACGGATCCTCAGATAAAAAAGACTTGACGGGCGTTGTTGCCAAAGTTAATGAAGATGATTTCATTACCGGTACCATTAACTCTCCAGAAAGACTATTACAAGGTAAAGTTGCTGGATTACAAATTGCAACAAGCTCAGAACCAGGAGGCGCTTCAAATATTCAGATAAGAGGAACAAATTCACTCGGTGCAAGTACTGCGCCTCTATTTGTTATTGACGGTGTTCCTCTAGATAATAGAGGGGTTGCTGGATCTAGAAACCCATTAAACTTTATAAACGCCAATGAGATAGAAAGTATGACCATCTTGAAAGATGCTTCTGCCGCAGCCATATATGGATCAAGAGCAGCAGGAGGTGTTATCATCATTACGACAAAGTCTGGAAAATCAGGTAAACCTCAAGTTAATTATAGTGGGAATGTCAATGCTTCTGCATTAGCAGCACGTCCCAATAATTTAGACTACGATAATTTTCTCAGTGCAATCTCTGCCAAAGCACCTCAAGAGCTGGAATTCTTAGGTGACGCAAATACGGATTGGGTTGATGAAGTAACTCAAATCGCAAGAAGTACGGAGCACAACTTATCTGTTTCAGGAGGTACAAAAAACCTTGATTACCGTATTTATGGCGGTTACCTCAGAAACAATGGTATACTTTTAACTTCTGGAAATGAAATCATAAGTGGTGGTGGAAACTTGAATGTAAAATTACTAGATGATAAATTAAAGTTGAGATTCAGCAATAAAACGGGTTTGACTAATGATCGATTTGTTCCTGGAGTTATGGGAGCTGCACTTACATTTGATCCTACTCGACCAGTTCTAGATGAGGATTCACCATTTGGGGGTTACTTCCAATGGGAAGATCCTCTTGCTGTTAACAATCCAGTAGCTTCTTTGCTGCTAACTGATGACAGAGGTAGAACTTTAAGAACATTGAATAGTGCAGGAATCACGTATGAATTGCCATTTGTAAAAGGACTTGCCATAAATTCCGATGTATCATATGACCGCATTACAGGCGACAAATTAAGAATACAGGATCCATTATTAAAAGATAATGAATCCTTTAACAGAGGAGGGTTTTTCTTTGATGAAGATTTCAGAAACTACACGGCGCAAGTAGAAACTTACGGATCGTATAACGTTGACCTTCCTATTAAGAATAGCAAATTATCTTTAACTGCTGGTCACTCTTGGTTGGAAACAGATCAAGAGAACCGTTGGACTGAAGGAAGAGCTTTGGAATTCTTAGATGATGGTTCGGTCATGCCTACAGAAGATATTCAAATAGACTCCTTTTTAACAGCAAATCGCTTGATCTCGTTTTTCGGACGAACGAATGTAACGTTATATGAAAAGTATTTGATTACAGCTTCTTTAAGAGCTGATGGAAGTTCACGATTTGGAGATGCTAACAAATGGGGTTATTTCCCTTCAGCTGCCATAGCTTGGAGAATCCTTGAAGAAGATTGGGACATCGCTGCATTGGATCGATTTAGTGATTTAAAACTGAGATTGAGTTATGGAGGGGTAGGTAATCAAGACCTTGATGGAGACTTCCTGTACAAAACGTTTTACAGTTTAAGTCAATTGGATGCAAGTTATCAATTTGGTGACGAATTTGTTCAGACATTAAGGGGAGTGGGAGTTGATCCAAATATTAAGTGGGAATCGACTTACTCTTTGAATTTTGGAATTGATTTCGGTTTTATGAATAACCGATATAGTGGTACGCTTGATATTTATCAACAAAATACAAGAGACCTATTATTCAGAGTAGCTGCACCTGCCTTTACGAATTTAGCAGATCGTATTTTAACGAATATCGGTGAGATGCGTAATAGAGGAGTTGAGCTTACTTTAAACACTGTTCCTATTGATCGCAACAAAATGAAATTAAGAGTAGATTTCAATGCATCTTATAATAGAAATGTGATTTTGAAATTGGATAATTCTGAGAACAACGAAGATTTTGCTGGTTATGAAGATGGTGGAATCTCTGGAGATATTGGACAAACTATCCAAATTTTGAAAGTAGGAGAAGCTAAAAACACTTTCCGTACCTATATCCACAAAAGAGATGAAAATGGTTTGCCTTTAGTAGATACTGAAGACTTCGATGGTGATGGTTTACTTACTTTACTAGATATCTATGAAGACATTAATGGAGATGGAATCATCAATGAAGACGATTTAGTTAATGGGAAAAATGCAGCACCTGACTTCATCTTTGGTTTAACACCAAGCTTTTCATATGGAAATTTTGATGTAACAGCTACGCTAAGATCTCATATCGGAAATTATGTGTACAACAATGTTGCTTCAGGTTCGGGTTACTTTGAAAAGTTGACTGATCGTGTGACCAATAATGTTGACGAATCCGCATTCCGTGTCAATTTCAAGGAAAGGCAACTTAAGTCGGATTATTATATTGAAAATGCTTCCTTTGTAAAATTGGATAATGTGACCATAGGGTATAATTTCAATATAAAGAAACTGAGACAATTACGAGTCTATGGAACTGTAACAAACTTACTAACTATAACTGGCTATACTGGATTGGATCCTGAGTTACCTCAATTCACACAAGGAATTGATAATAACCTCTTCCCGATTTCAAGGAATTTTTTAATCGGTGTACGAGCTGGATTTTAATTAGTTGACTCAAAAAATGAATAGTATGTTATATAAAATAAATAATAAAAACGTCTTTCTTCTTTTGATGATCTTCGTGATTTCAAGTTGTACAAATTTGGATTTAGCACCAGAAGATGCTTCTACAGAAGATGAAATATTCAGAGACGCTGAGGCCTACAGAAATTACCTCGCGAAGATATATGGTAGTTTTTCACTTACAGGACAAGACGGCCCATCAGGCGCTGGAGATATAAGCATTGTAAATGATGAAGGATTTACTTCTTACATAAGAGTATACTGGAAAGCACAAGAATTAACAACAGATGAGGCTGTTATTGCGTGGACCGATGCTGGAATACGTGATCTACATGAACACAGTTGGTCTTCAGAAAATCAATTTGTTCGTGTATTGTATTATAGAATTGCTTTAATTGTTTCGATAGCGAATGACTTCTTAAAGCAGTCATCTGATGAGCGATTAGCCGCTAATGGTATTTCTGCTGCAGATCAAGAAATCATAAGAGCATATAGAGCAGAAGCCCGATATTTAAGAGCTTTAGCTTACTGGCATGCACTTGACTTTTTTAGAAATGTACCACTTGAAACGACTGTATCTGCAAATACTCCTTTACAAGTTTCTCCTGAAGAATTGTATGCGTTTATCAAATCAGAGCTTGAAGACATCGAAACGATATTACCTGCTCCAAGAGGAAATGAATACGGTCGAGTAGATCAAGCTGCAGTGTGGATGCTACAAGCTAAGTTATTTCTTAATGCAGAAGCTATGATAGGTCTGGATGATTATGCTGCTTGTTTGGACGCTTGTAACAAAGTAATCAATGCAGGTTATACCTTAGATCCTGCATATCAATCTTTGTTCATGATTGATAACGATCAATCAAATGAAATCATCTTCGCATTGAACAGTGATGGGAAAAATACCCAAAACTGGGGAAATACTACATTTCTTGTTCATGCAGCGATAGGAGGAACTATGACAGATACTGACTATGGAGTATTAAATGGCTGGGCTGGTTTAAGAACTACAAGTGCTTTACTTGATAAATTTCCTGACTTAACTGGAGACATAGATAGTCGAGCGATCTTTTATACGGATGGACAATCAGTCGAAATAGATGACATCGGTGTATTCGAACAAGGAATTGCCGTGCCAAAGTATACCAATACGAACATGGCTGGAGATTCAGGATCAGATCCTACTCATGTTGATACCGATTACCCCATGTTTCGCTTAGCTGATGCCTACTTGATGTATGCTGAATGCGTATTAAGAGGAGGTGGCGGAGATCTTGGTCAAGCAGTAGAATATATCAATGCCATTCGTCTGAGAGCATATGGAAATACAAACGGAAATATTACTCCGGATGATCTTACACTCGATTTTATTCTAGATGAAAGATCAAGAGAATTGTACTGGGAAGCAACACGTAGAGTTGACTTGATCCGATTTGGACAATATACAGATCAAGGAATCTGGCCTTGGAAAGGAAATGTGAAAGAAGGAAGATTAACAGAATCTTTCCGAGACATCTTCCCTATTCCCGCATCTGATATTTTAGCTAATCCAAATCTAGTTCAGAATGATGGATATTAATCTTGATTAATCAATAGAAAATCTATTGTATAATCTAAGAATTTAAATAGTAAAAAGCCTTTTGAGTAGTTGAATAGTTACTTGAAAGGCTTTTTTATTATCAACCGGAATTATTCAGCGCTAAATTA
>JAHDGD010000008.1 GCA_020627825.1 Saprospiraceae bacterium | reverse complement strand
AATGAGATAAAGGCTAATATTGATCGTCAAGTTAGAGAATTGGATGATTGTTTAGATATGTTGAAAACGGTGTAAAATGAATCATCTTATAAAATCAAAGATCGAGATAGGTGGCAAAGAATTTCCGTTGAAATTGAGTAAAGAGGAGGTGAAGAAAGTGAAATTGATTGAAGGTGAACTTGCGACGAAAATAAAGACATTTCAGCAGAATTACGGAAACATAAGCATGCAAGATTGTTTGACTATGATCTGTATAGAACAAGCGTTTACGATCCAGCATAATAAAGACAGCCAAGAAGCTGTAGATAAGGTTCTAGACCAAGTAGAAGAGGCACTTACCAAGTAAGGCGTCTACTGTATTTCTTTTTCAAATTAAGTGTGGTTATTACATCATAAGCATATGAACATATGTGTTCATAGCACAATATACATATAATGGGAGTATTAACTGGAGCTGCTATAGCAGGATTAGCTATAGGTGCTTTATTGGGGTTTTTAGTAGTATTTTTTACGATGCGAAATCTTAATAAAAACAAGATCAATGAGATCAATAAAAAAGCTGATTTAACACTAAAAGAAGCTGAGCTTACGGCGAAAAGAAAGATTGATGAAGCAGAAACTAAAGCGGATAAAATAACAGCAACTGCAGAACAAAAGCATGATAAAATTAAGCAAAAAAAGATCAGTGAAGCGAAAGAGCGTTATGCAAAGTTGAAAGCTGATTTCGAGTCTGAAAAAGCGAATCATAAAGTGCAGTTGAAAGAGCGTGAAATGGACGTGAAATCTGCTGAAAAGGAATTACAAAGTAAGCGGGATAAGTTGCGAAATGAGACTGAAAATCTGGAAAGCGAAAAAGTAGAATTAAAGACGATTAAGCAGAATCTTGAAAAGCAATTAAAGATTGTAAGTCGTAAGAAAGAAGAACTTGACAAAGCAAATGAAGAACGCATAAAAGTTCTTGAAAATGTATCTAAGTTAACGGAAGCGGAAGCCAAGGATCAATTACTTGAAGCTGTACGAGCTAAAGCGGAGACTGCGGCATTAGCCATAGAAAAAGATGCTGTAGCGAGAGCACAAGCAAATGCAAACAAACAAGCAAAAAAGATTGTTATTCAATCCATCCAACGTATGTGTGCTGAGTATACGATAGAGAATACAGTTTCTGTGTTTAATTTAGAAAGTGATGATATCAAAGGGCAAATCATTGGTAGAGAAGGTCGAAACATTCGTGCATTGGAAGCAGCTACTGGTGCTGAAATAGTGGTAGATGATACACCAGAAGCTATTGTTATCAGTAGTTTTGACCCTATAAGAAGAGAAATTTGTCGTTTAGCATTGAAGCGATTGGTTGCTGATGGCAGAATTCATCCTACCAAAATTGAAGAAATTGTTGCTAAAACGAAAAAGCAACTTACAGAGCAGATCATTGAAATAGGGGAGCGAACGGTTATAGATTTAGATATTCACGGTCTTGATCCATATCTGGTAAAGATGGTTGGTAGAATGCGCTATCGTTCATCATATGGACAAAACCTATTGAAGCATAGTATTGAAACAGCTCATCTGTGTGCCATTATGGCAAGTGAACTTGGGTTGTCGCCAAAGCAAGCTAAGATGGCTAAGCGTGCTGGATTGCTTCACGATATAGGAAAAGTTGCAGAAGAAGAAAGTGAATTGTCACATGCAATTCTTGGAATGAAATTATGTGAAAAATATAAAGAACATGCTGTTGTGAACAATGCTGTAGGGGCGCACCACGATGAGATAGAAATGAATAATATTATTTCTCCTATCGTTCAAGCTTGTGATGCGATAAGTGGTGCTCGACCGGGTGCACGTAGAGAAATTCTTGAAAGTTATCTCGAGCGAATTGGTGAATTAGAAGAATTAGCAATGGGCTATGATGGCGTTCAAAAGGCATATGCATTACAAGCGGGTAGAGAGTTGCGTGTGATCGTTGAAAGTGAGAAAGTATCCGATAATCATGCGGATGATTTATCTTTCATGATTTCTCAAAAGATACAAGACGAGATGCAATACCCAGGTCAAGTAAAAGTAACTGTAATCCGAGAGAAAAGGGCAGTTTCATTTGCTCGTTAAACAAAGAACTAAAGACAAAGCCTTATCGTTTAATATGGACGATAAGGCTTTTTTTATGATGAAAAACTGTATTTTAATAGTAATTTTTTTGTTTACATTTTTTGGGCTTAAAGCCCAAAATTATTATGTGAAAGATACGTCCCAATGGATCGTGGGACTCAATACTCGTTTTGTCGATTTTCAATCCACTCTTTCTCTTGGTGAGAAAAGTTATCAGTTTGATATTGTTCAACAATCTATAGGCATTCGTGCTGGATATAAAAACTTAGTCTTAGTTGCGGCAGTTGCAAATTTTCCTTTGTCAAATCTCGAATCGAGACCTAGTTCTACATTGAATTGCATTTTACGTTTTTACCCTAAGAATATGTACTTCAAGATTGATATGTCTTATCTTTCTTCTGCTCATGGTATGTTTACATACGTACGAAATTTCAATAATTCGTACGAAAGAGATGCGATGTTTTGGAATGTGGATGTTCAAGGATTATACCTCTTTAAAAAAGAACTTATCGATCTGCAGTCATTCTTTGCTTTCCGAAATAGACAAAAAGCTAGTGGCGGATCTTGGACACTTAATGCATATGCAAAATCAACCATTCTAAATGGAGATGGAGAAGTTCTGACTGATCTCGGATTTCAAGATGCTCCTTCGATTGATTTATTTTTTAATCGGGTTGGTTTAGGTATAGGGTATTTGTACTCGTTGAAATTATTAGATGATCTACACTGGGTTACCATGTTAAGTTTAGCTAATGAATTCGTATACAGTGATACATTTGGAGTGAACGGCAGTGATGCAGAATTTGACTTTGTTACAAATCTTCGTCCACATGCCTTTAGTTGCCTTGTTTATAATTATGGACCCTATTATACTGGAATTCAAGCGGAGTATTTTCCCGCAGTTGTGAGTGGTGTTGAAAACGCATATCAACTTGAATTTTATAGTGTACGACTTTCTGCAGGGTATCGATGGTAAGAACTTTAATTATCCAATTTTCGGATGACAACCCTTTTCCTTTCTACACTATCAATAATTGACTTCAAGCTTGTAACCTGAATTCCAAAAAAAATACCCTATACAATGAAATGTATAGGGTATTTTTAATAGAACCTGAGGATGAACTTTATGATTAATATCTATAATATTCTGGCTTATATGGTCCCT
The DNA here is from genome assembly GCA_020627825.1 of Saprospiraceae bacterium. Classification (GTDB taxonomy): domain Bacteria; phylum Bacteroidota; class Bacteroidia; order Chitinophagales; family Saprospiraceae; genus JAHDFB01. The sequence continues at coordinate 52,671 of JAHDGD010000008.1, read as the reverse complement.
CTGGTTTAACATTGATATATTCTGCTTGATCTTGCGAAAGTTCCTCAAGTTCTACACCGATCTTTGCTAGGTGCAGACGAGCTACCTTTTCGTCAAGGTGCTTAGGTAACATGTAAACTTCGTTTTTATAGTTTTCACTATTGTGCCACAATTCAAGTTGAGCAAGGACTTGATTCGTGAATGAGTTACTCATGACAAAAGAAGGGTGACCAGTAGCACAACCTAAGTTTACTAAGCGTCCTTCAGCTAATACAATCACGTCTTTTCCGTTAACAGTGTACTTATCAACTTGAGGTTTGATTTCGATTTTTGAATCGCCATGTGTTTTGTTTAACCAAGCCATATCGATCTCATTGTCAAAGTGTCCAATGTTACAAACAATGGTTTTGTCGTTCATCATTTCGAAATGCTCCTTGCTTAAGATGTCTTTGTTCCCTGTAGCTGTAACCACAATATTCGCATCTTGTAAAGCTGTCGTCATTTTCTTAACGGCAAATCCATCCATTGCAGCTTGAAGTGCACATATAGGATCTATTTCTGTCACAATTACTCTTGCACCTGCTCCTCTTAAAGAAGCAGCTGAACCTTTACCAACATCTCCATATCCTGCAACGACTGCTACTTTTCCTGCAATCATTACATCGGTTGCCCTCCTGATAGCATCCACACAAGACTCTTTACAACCATATTTATTATCAAATTTAGATTTTGTTACAGAATCGTTGATATTTATTGCTGGAATAGGAAGTGTTCCATTGATCACTCTTTCATACAGCCTATGTACACCTGTTGTAGTCTCTTCTGAAAGTCCTTTTATGCCAGATACCAATTCTGGATGACGATCTAATACCATATTTGTAAGATCTCCTCCATCATCAAGAATCATATTCAAAGGCTTACCTCCTTCAAAAGCAAATAAAGTCTGCGCAATACACCAGTCAAATTCTTCTTCGTTCATTCCTTTCCACGCATATACAGGAACTCCGCTTGCAGCAATTGCTGCCGCTGCATGATCCTGAGTAGAAAAGATGTTACATGATGACCATGAAACTTCTGCTCCTAAGTCTACTAATGTTTCGATAAGAACTGCTGTTTGTATTGTCATGTGCAAACAACCTGCGATTCGAGCTCCAGCTAAAGGCTTTTTTCCTTTAAATTCCTCTCTGATTGCCATCAAACCTGGCATCTCAGCTTCTGCTAACTCGATTTCTTTTCTTCCCCAATCTGAAAGATTGATATCTTTTACTTTGTACGTTAATGTGTTCTCTACGGATTGCATATTTGTTTTTAAATTTTAGACCGCAAAGATATATAATTCAGGTGATTATATATCGATTTCGACCCAGTGAATAATTGTACCACCATTATAACCCACACCTGGAATTATAGTTCCATCTTTCGCAATTTTATCAATCAATCCCCTTTGACATGTTTGAACGGTAACTTTTCCCTTGATAAAATCTTTGGGACGTTGAACTTTTAGTTCCAAATCTTGATTTGTTACATCACCGTAAAAAATAATCCCAGTCTCGCCTTGATCTTTCCTTAAGGTGATCGTTTGATCGCGCAATAGGATTTGATCTGATGTGTTAAAATAATCACCCCATATTTTTAATCTGATGACTTCTTGATCCGTAGAAATTCGAATTACATCATATACTTGTCCATTTATGGTATCAACTAAATGATGATGTTCTATAGGAATGGGAATATTTAGTTCTCGTTCTACTTCCTTTTTATGTTTTACTGACCCAACTTCAGGAAAGTACTTTTTTTCAACTTCTGTCATTCTATCTACATTCAGTTTAATCACAGAAGAGGCATCGCCATCATAATAAGTCCAATTCGCTTGATAGGGTTGTTCTTCTGAAATAGTTGAGCTCATATGACCTCTTATCAATGAAACCACTACAAGAGATATCAATAACATGGTCCACAATCTTAAGCCTACTTTAAAAAGAGGAATTAAAAAAAACATGGTTAATCCATATAGAGCCATAGGGATAATCGCCATTTCAATGGAAAATAATATATAGACAAGAAAGCTTGTAGGCATCAGAATAAGAATGGGGACTATTGCAGCAGCTGTATGTATCCACACATATTTTTTAGGAGATGAGAATCTACGAAGTTGTTGAAAGCAAAGAAAGAAGAATAAAGGGACAATCAAAATATAACTCCCTGTAGGAATATACACAAGACTGAATATGGAGCAAATGAATAATATAATCAACGATCCCAAATGTACATAGTCAACATAGTTCTTTTTTTTATGTAAAGCCATGCAGAACAGATGATATACTAATGTGGAAATTGCCGCAAATCCCAAAAAGTATTGACCTGCATTATAGAAATTGCTTCTATAAAAAGCTGTATAGTGAGGATAGAAGAATTCTATTGTTCTGCTAAAAAGGTACATTGCAAATAGGGAAATAAGGAACACCAGGAGAGCTCCTAAAAATCCTCCAATAAAATGGGGGACTTTGACTTTTTCTATAACTGTAGGTATATAAAAAATAAACAAGATAAAACTTATCCCAAGCATGATGATATTCCATATCGGTCGATATTGTACACTATGATATCCTATCGTATTGAAATAGGTCATATCATAAGTCCGTGTTGTTTCCAAGGTGTCGTTTCCCAGCTTTTCAATTAATTGAGCCATCATTTTGCCAAAATGATAAACACTTGATTTGTCAATATTTTCAGGTGTATCAGTCATGGAGTGATAATGGACAAATCCATCTATCATTGCCATGGAAATTCCGTCTATGTCGAGTTTTTTGAAATGTGTAAAATCGGTATCATTGGGCAACAATTTATAAATGTCATACATTAAGGAACTTGCCAATGAATAATCTAAATCCAGATAGATGTCCATGATGTGGTTGTTCAACTCATTCGGTTCAAAAGCGAGTAAAGGCCCTGAATTTCCTCTTGCTTCGAAATTGAACAGATACTTTAATTCAGAGGTGGAAGTATGCTGTGAGGTAAATAAAGCTGCACCACTTAATCCAGTTTCTTCTCCATCAGTTATGATAAAAACAAGATCATTGTCGAATGTTTGATCTTTAATGGTCTCCATGATAGAAAGCATATTTGCAATTGGTGTTGCATCATCAGCTGCTCCAGGGGTGTTAGGTTGAGAATCGTAATGTGCTGCAAAAGCTATGGTGCCATTGGATTGAGTGCCTTTTTTTGAAACAATTATATTTTTAATATCAGAGACAATGGCATATCCATGATAATTTTGATAATCTACCAAGGTATCAATCTGTACCGTATATCCCATTGAAATGGCTTGATCTACTATGTAATTCCGAACTCGTTCATGTTCTGCATTTCCTAGTGGATGTGGCTTTTGCGCAATATTTTGAAGATGTTCTTCAGCTTTTCTTAAATCGAAATTTGGATCATTGTAATCAGCATGTGGAGCTTTATATAAATGACAAGTGAGAAAGCCAAGTGCAATTAAAATGGCCAAGCAAAGCGTTGGAATTTTCTTTGGATCCATAGGTAAAACTTTATATGGACAAGATAAAGGATTTTTTGGGTTGAACCCAAAAATAAGGAAGGCTACTGTCCTTGTTTATTGTATAGATTAAAAAATGTTATAGTCTAAGGGAGCTCCTAAACATCACATTGTAATGGACTATTACGTGATGCTTTTCATTTTCCGTTTTTTCTCAAAAAATGAGGTTAATAATGCACTACATTCTTCTTCCATAATTCCGTAAGCAATAGTCGTTTTTGGATGTAAAATTTCTTTACCATATCTCATAAAACCTCTTTTTTCGTCTGCTGCTCCAAATACAACTTTACCGATTTGTGACCAATATAACGCTCCGCTACACATCATACAGGGTTCTAAAGTGACATAAAGAGTTGCTTCTGGTAAGTATTTTGAACCGAGATAGGAGCTTGCAGAACTGAGAGCTAGAATTTCAGCGTGCGCTGTAACATCTGTTAATAATTCCGTTTGATTATGAGCTCTAGCAATAATTTGATTTTTCACAACAAGAACAGCTCCTACTGGGACTTCATCAGCATCGTAAGCTTTCTTTGCTTCAGCTAATGCTTGTTTCATAAAATACTCTTCATTAAAGGGTTGTAATAAACTCATATTCAACTTTGTTTAAAAATAAGCCTTCTGGAGGTGCGCTAAGACTTTTAGGTAAACGGACCTGATTTTCAAGGGCTTTTCGTACATCAGCCAAGCTTAGGTCGCCTTTTTTAACAAGAATACATGTGCCAACAATTAAGCGAATCATTCCTCTTAAAAAACGATCACTTTCAACATGTAATACATATTGTTTTGTATGATCATTAAATGTCCATTCGCAATGAGATAAAGCGCATTTCATCGTTTTATTGTCTGCGTGTGCTTTGCAAAATGGAGCAAATTCATTGTACTCTAATAAAAGGTTTGCCGTTGTATTTAATTGATCAATTGAACTATCTTTTAATTCAATAATCCTAGATGAGTAAGAACGTAAAAAAGGGGTTTTATGCCCATGAGCATAATAAACATATCCTCTTTTAATGGCATCGAATCGTGCATGTGCCTCTTCGTGAACTTTCTGGAATCTATGAACGGCAATAGATTTAGGTAAAATCGAATTTGCTCGAAAAACTATATTCTCATTCACCTCCGGTAAATCTGTGTGAAAGAAATAGCTGCTTGCATGTACACCAGTGTCAGTTCTTCCACATCCTATGATTTCTATCTCTTTACGATAAATCATTGACAAGGCTTCCTCTATAGTTTGTTGAATGCTTATCGCATCTTTTTGCCTTTGCCATCCATGGAAAGAGCTGCCATCATAACTAATTTCAAAAAAGAAGCGAGGCATAGATTAAGCTGGAACTAAGTTATGATCTGCACTGAATAAAGGAAACTGACTCATTTTACTATGAACTTTTGATCCTAATTCTTTAAGTTTTGTCTCGTTGTCAACATGCTTCAAAGCATAATCAATCCATTCTACAATCGTTTGACAATCTGATTCCTGAACACCTCTCGTTGTAATTGCGGAGGTTCCTACACGAATACCTGATGTAACAAATGGGCTCTTATCATCAAATGGTACCATGTTCTTGTTAATGGTAATATCTGCTAATCCTAGTGCGAATTCTGCTTCTTTTCCAGTAATGCCTTTGTTTCGAAGATCTATCAACATCAGATGATTATCCGTGCCTCCTGAAATAATCTTATAGTTTAAGTCAACAAAAGCTTTTGCCATTGCCTGCGCGTTTTTAATAACTTGATCCGTGTATAGGTCAAATCCTGTACTAAGTGCTTCATTAAAAGCAACTGCTTTAGAGGCAATTACATGTTCAAGTGGTCCACCTTGCATACCCGGAAATACACCACTATTCAGGATGCTTGACATTTTAATTGGATTTCCTTTTTTTGTTGTCCTTCCCCAAGGATTATCAAAATTTTTGCCCATCATAATGATCCCACCTCTTGGACCTCTTAATGTTTTATGTGTTGTGGAAGTAACAATATGACAATGTGGGAGCGGATCATTTAATTTGCCCTTTGCAATCAATCCTGCCGGGTGTGCAATATCGGCCAACAATAAGGCACCTACTTCATCGGCTATTTTTCTAAATCTTGCATAATCCCAGTCTCTTGCATAAGCAGATGCTCCACAAACAATGAGTTTAGGTTGCACTTCTTTCGCTTTTGCTTCTACTTTGTCCATGTCGATCAACCCTGAATCTTCTTCTACTCCATAAAAATGAGGCTCGAAATGTTTTCCGCTAAAGTTAACGGGTGAGCCGTGTGACAAATGACCACCATGAGATAAATCAAATCCTAAAATTTTATCTCCTGGTTTAAGTACTGCTAAGAATACTGCAGCATTTGCCTGAGCGCCTGAATGAGGTTGAACATTAGCGTAGTCTGCTCCAAAAAGCTTTTTTAATCGCTCGATAGCCAATGTTTCTACCTTATCAACAACTTCGCATCCTCCATAGTATCGTTTTCCTGGATAACCTTCTGCGTATTTATTGGTTAATACAGAACCCATCGCTTTTATCACCGAAGGGCTTGCAAAGTTTTCGGAAGCGATTAATTCTATACCATTTATCTGACGTGCTTTTTCTTCTTCAATAAGCTGAAAAATAGGATCTGACATCTATCTTTAAATTTTGATTTTGCAAAGCGCAAATGTAGTCAATATACTCATAATGAGATATTATTATATTTAATAAATTATATACCGTTTTAAAAGGTTATGAACGATAAGAATTGATTATCCTCTTTGTTTTCTATTAAATCTATAACTAATAATAACTTCTAAGTTTGATTCAAGTCTTTTTATAAAATGATCGTATGATATGCCAATAGAAAATCTGTTGAATGCTACAGAACCTATAAAATTGGATGTGTAAATCCTCCATGGATCCAAAAAGCCAACACCGCTCCATCCAGATATTCCAATCATCATTGATCTCATATGTTTTGATTCTTCAGAAGAAAAATAGTATGTGCCATTTATCCCAACTAGCTGAAGTTGTGATGTGCCACTAAAAATCAAAAGTGATACAGGACTAAAATGCACTTTCTTGGTCATAGGAATACATACACTTCCGTGTATATTAAAGGTTCTATTTAATCTTTGATTTCCACCGAAAATAGAGATGTTAGGTTTGGTTAAATGTGATATGGAAGTACCTAATTGAAAGCCAAATTTTGAAGGGGTTTTATATGACCAATTTATTCCTGCACCTAAATCAAAATATGTTTTATTTTGAAAGGTAAATCCTGTATTGGCTAATCCTAGATCAAATCCCATCGATAATAGATGATGCTTTTTAGTCTTGTCTCCAAAATATTTATTAAATGAACCATAAGCCATAAACTCGTTGTTCCCGAAGTTGTTCGTACTTTGTCTGTCAAAATATGCTGAAGCACCAAATCCTATGTATTGCTGACTATTGATCTGTTTCTTAGTATCTAAGGTTAAAAATCCAGCAACATTGTTAATTGAAAGTGTACTTGTTGTCAGCTGATTTTTATAACCTGCAACTATTCTTCTATCTGAATTGATATGTCCTGTTAAACTTGGATTTATAAGTAAAGGTGCATTGTAAAATTGGGTAAAAATATCATCTTGAGCCTTTCCTATTAGTGTTAGAAGTAAGAAAGAAAAAGTAAGTAAAAAAGTTTTGTTTTTCATTTTAGCTTTGATTTAGAGATTTATTCCTGGTTCATCAATTGCCATAATTTATCTTTTAGGGTTTGAAGACCTTTTTGGCTAACAGCTGAGAAATAGACGTGGTCTATATGTTCAGGAAGGTCTGTTTCTAGCATTTCTTTTAATTCTTCATCAACTAAATCTTCCTTGCTAATACCTAATAATCTCGGTTTGTCAAGTAACTCAGGATTATACAATTCTAGTTCACGAAGTAAGGTTTTATATTCGTTTCCTATATTTTCAGTATCAGCGGGAACGACAAATAAAAGAGCTGCGTTTCGTTCTATGTGTTTTAAAAATCGGATTCCTAGTCCTTTGCCTTGATGGGCATTTTCAATGATACCAGGTATATCTGCCATTATAAAGGATTGATTATCTCTGTAAGAAACAATGCCTAGGTTGGGTACTAATGTTGTGAATGGGTATGCCCCTATTTTTGGTTTTGCTGCTGTAATTGACGATAGTAAAGTTGATTTCCCAGCATTAGGAAAACCTACTAGCCCTACATCTGCAAGAACTTTTAACTCCAGGATTTTCCATTCCATTTTCCCATCTTCTCCGGGCTGAGCAAATCTCGGTGTTTGATGAGTAGAAGATTTAAAATTACTATTTCCTAGTCCTCCTCGTCCTCCTGCTACAAGAATGATCTCTTCTCCATCTTCTACAATTTCACAAAGGATTTCATTTGTCTCGTCATCTTTTGCAATAGTGCCGAGCGGAACTTCTAGCACAATGTCCTCACCATTAGCTCCTGTTTTGTGTGCAGATCCGCCATTCGATCCATTACCAGCAATGACATGTTTTTTATATTTCAATGGTAACAGGGTCCACATCTGTTTGTTTCCACGTAAAATGATATGACCTCCTCGTCCTCCATCACCTCCATCAGGCCCTCCTTTTGTAGTTAGTCTGTCTCTATGAAAGTGCATAGAACCTGCCCCTCCTTTACCGGTCCGGCAACAAATTTTCACATAATCTACGAAATTTTCATTTGCCATCTAGAGGAGTATTTTTTAAGGTTTTTTGGGCTTAAAGCCCAAAAATTATAAACGCTGTAATTTATCTATAGATTTTCAATCGTAGAGCTCAAACGATCAAATATTTCTTCAATACTACCTTGCCCTTCAACGATTTGCGATTTATTTTGCTCTGCATAATAGTTGTAAACAGGGGAAGTTTCAGCTTTGTAAACTGCAATTCGATTCCGAATAACATCTTCGTTCGCATCATCTTTTCTACCACTAGTCTTACCTCTTTCCAATAGTCTTTTAACGATTTCTTCATCATCAACATTAAGCGCAATTAATCCGTTGATTGTTTCATCACGTTCTGCTAAAAAAGCATCAAGTGCTTGAGATTGAGCAATTGTACGAGGAAATCCATCGAATATAAATCCTTTAGCTTCAGGATGTTTGTTTACTTTATTCTTTAGCATACCCACTGTAACGCTATCAGGTACAAGCTGTCCTTTATCCATATAGGACTGTGCCTCCATCCCTAGTTCAGTTTTATTACCTATTTCATACCGAAACAAGTCACCAGTAGAGATGTGAATAAGGTTGAATTTTTCAACTAATTTACTTGCTTGTGTGCCTTTGCCTGAACCAGGAGGTCCGAAAAGAATTAAATGTTTCATAATTTTCTTTGTTTGCGATTTTCCCACAATATTAAAAATTCTATCCCACAAATAGTTCCAATATTTTGAAAATGAGAACATCTTATTGTTTTTTAGTGAATTAGCAAGTGTTCTTCGATGAGGAAGAAAAATATATTAATTGTGAATTTCACATCAGTTGAGTTTGCAAAATTGGTTAAATCATTGCTTTTTTCATGTATTCTTCATTAGAAAATGATGAAAGTAATGACCTGATATCGGAATTACTATCTCGCAATTGATCCTAAACTCAGGTTTTTAGAAAAAATTCTTTTTTATCAAGAGGAGAAAAAGTGGAAAAATAAAGTTTGAATACAATATTCGAGTTAAAAGCATAATTTCGTTATATTTGCGCAGCTTTTGGTATCTGAGGGAACGATTAGTTCCCTTTTTTAATTAATATACGTGATAGAAGACAAAATAAAAGCGCTGTTAGAAGAGAAGTTTCAAGAAGAAGAGTTTTCAGATTGTTTTGTTATCAATATTCGACAGAATAATTCGAAGGTTCAAGTTTTTATCGATAGCGATACAAGTCTCAGCCTTGCTCGATGCACAAAAATTAGTAGATATCTAGAGGCCATCATTGACGAAGAAGGATGGCTTGGTCCAAAATATATATTGGAGGTCTCGTCTCCAGGAGCGGACAAAGCGCTTGTAGAACGTCAATATAAAAAACATATAGGAAGGAAAGTTTCTATTGAACTGAAAGATGACGATGAAGTTCTAGAAGCTGAATTAAAAGAGGTAGGGGAGACGAGTCTTAGAGTGTTTTATATTGAAGTTCATCGTGAAAAGAAAAAGAAAATTAAAACAGAAATTGATCGTTGGATTGATTTTTCAAATATTAATAAAATAAAAGTCATCATTAGTTTTTAAGACAGGCTTATGAATTTAGTAGATGTTTTCTCGGAATTTAAGGGAAGTAAAAATATTGATAGACCAACTATGGTCAGAGTATTGGAAGATGTATTCCGAACTTTGATTAAAAAGAAGTATGGTAGTGATGATAACTTTGATGTTATTGTTAACACCAACGGAGACTTGGAGATGTGGAGAGTGCGTGAAATTGTGCCGGATGGTGAGGTGACAGATGATAAAAGTGAGATTTCGATTTCGGAGGCGTTAAGTATAGATGATGATTATGAACCAGGGGAAGAGTGTTATGAAGAAATAGGACTTGCTGATTTTGGACGAAGATCGATCATGGCAGCAAGACAAACTTTGATATCAAGGATTATGGATCTTGAAAAAGATGATATCTTTAAGAGATATGAAGATCGTATGGGAGAAATCGTTCTTGGTGAAGTACATCAAATACTCAAAAGAGAGTTACTTGTTATCGATGATGTTACAGGAAACGAATTGGTATTACCAAGGAATGAAATGATTCGTGGAGATTATTACAGAAAGGGAGACATGGTAAGAGGGGTAATTAAGCGAGTGGAAATGAAAAATAATGCACCACTCATTGTAATGTCAAGAACAAGTGAGAAATTCTTAGAAAAACTGATGGAGCAGGAAGTTCCAGAGATAGAAGATGGATTAATCATCGTGAAAAAGATAGTTAGAATACCAGGTGAAAGAGCAAAAGTTGCTGTAGAATCATACGATGATCGAATTGACCCAGTGGGAGCATGTGTTGGAATGAAAGGGTCTAGAATACATGGCATCGTTCGTGAATTAAAAAATGAGAATATAGATATTGTGAATTTTACGACGAACAATATTTTGTATATACAGCGTTCACTTACACCAGCTAAAGTAACTAATATCGAACTTGATAACGAAGAAATGAAAGCGGCTGTGTCATTGAAAGCTGATCAAGTTTCTTTAGCTATTGGTAAAGGTGGAAGTAATATTAAACTTGCATCTAGACTTACAGGTTATGAAATAGATGTCTATAGAGACAGCGAAGAATTTGAAATGGAAGATGTAGATTTAGACGAATTTACGGATGAAATAGAAGAATGGGTCATCGATGAATTGAAATCTATAGGTTGTGATACAGCTCGTTCTGTATTGAATTTAAGTAAAGATGAATTAGTCAGAAGAACCGATCTTGAGGAAGAAACAATTGCGGATGTTATGAGCATTTTAGCAGCTGAGTTTGAAGAAGATAAAGAAGAATAAAAAGAGCATTTGGTATAAAAAACTGAATGTTCGAAAAAAACAATAATACTGAATGGCATTAAGATTAGTCAAAATAGCAAAAGAGCTGAATGTAGCAACTTCTACTATTGTTGAATACCTGAAGAATGCAGGTTTCGAAATAGAGAATAAGCCTACTGCCAAAGTTTCTGATGAAATGTATCAGGAATTGCAGAAGGAGTTTAGCTCGTCTGTTGCTGAAAAAGAAAAGGCTGACAAACTAGTGATTGGTAGAGTTACCCCTCCTAAAAAAGAAGAACCGGTTGTTCCGAAGGCACCACCTGTGGTAGAGCAAAAACCTGCTGAGGTAGTACAAGAAGAGGTAAAGCCTGAGATAAAGCCTGAAGTTAAGGAAGAAAAACAAGAAGAGCCAGTAAAAGAACAGAAGAATAAAGTTACAGGTCCTAAAGTTCTTGGTAAAATCGATCTTGATGCACTGAACAAGAAGCCAAAAGCTAAAAAAGTAGAACCAAAAGAAACCCCTAAAAAGGAAGAGCCGAAAAAAGAGGAACCAAAAGTTGAAGTTAAGGAAACTCCTACACAAACTTCTGATGAAGCTCCTGTAGAAAAAGAAACGAAGGAATCAGAAGTCATAAGAGTTGATGCTCCTCAATTGAAGGGTTTAAAAATTTTAGGAAAAGTTGATGCTTCTAAGTTAAGTTCTGATAAACCAAAGAAGAAAAAGGAATCAGGCACAGACAAAAACCAAAAAGGTGGAGATGCTAAAAGTGATCCCAATAGGAAGCGTAAAAGAACTAGAAAAAAAGTATCCGCTGCGAATTACAAAAATCAAGGTAATAGAGGAAAGAATAAGAAGAAAGTAGAAGAAGTAAAAGAAGTCTCTCAAAAAGAGATAGAGGATAAAATCAAGGCAACAATGGCGAAAATGTCTCGCGCCGGAAAAAATAAGAGACAGAAGATAAGAAGAGAGAACAGAGACGATAAAAAAGAAAAACTTGAAGCTAAAGAAGCAGAAGCTAATACAGATGTAATCGAATTAACAGAGTTTATTTCAGTTTCTGAGCTTTCCAATTTACTTGAAGTAAGTGTTTCTGAAGTAATTACCACTTGTATGAATCTAGGGGTAATCGTTTCTATTAATCAGCGACTTGATGCAGAAATAATAGAATTAGTTGCGCAAGAATTTGAAAGGGAAGTTTCTTTTATCTCTACAGAAGAAGAAGTAGATGAAGAAGAAGAAATTGTAGATGATCCTGCAGATCTTGAACCAAGAGCACCTATTGTTACTGTTATGGGTCACGTTGATCACGGTAAAACCTCTTTACTGGATTATGTAAGAAAGGCAAATGTAGCAGATGGAGAAGCAGGTGGTATCACTCAACATATCGGTGCATATGAAGTGGCGGTAGGTCCTGATAAAAAGAGAATAACATTCTTAGATACTCCTGGTCACGAAGCCTTTACTGCCATGAGAGCAAGAGGGGCAAAAGTTACAGATGTTGCCGTTATTATTGTTGCAGCTGATGATCGAATTATGCCGCAGACGAAAGAAGCTATTTCTCACGCTCAAGCAGCTGGAGTTCCTATCGTATTTGCCATCAATAAGATTGATAAAGACGGAGCTGATCCTGATCGAATCAAGAATGAGTTGTCACAAATGAATTTCTTGGTAGAAGAATGGGGAGGAAAATATCAATCTCAAGATATTTCAGCCAAGCAGGGTATTGGTATTGAAGATTTGTTAGAAAAAATCTTGTTGGAAGCGGAATTGCTTGAGTTGAAAGCGAATCCTAATCGAGATGCTACAGGTACAGTAATAGAAGCCTCACTAGATAAGGGAAGAGGGTATGTTACCAAGATACTCGTTCAAAATGGTACCATTGAAATAGGGGATGCAGTTGTGGCTGGAGAACATTCGGGTAAGATAAAAGCTATGTATAATGAGGTAGGGAAACGTGTAAAGAAAGTAGGTCCTGCTCAACCTGTATTAGTTCTTGGTTTAAGTGGAGCACCACAAGCAGGGGAGAAGTTTAAGGTGATGGAAAGTGAAACAGAAGCAAGACAAATAGCAAGTAGAAGAGCGCAGATTGCAAGAGAACAAACAAATAGAGCGAGCAAACGTATTTCATTGGATGAAATCGGAAGACGTTTAGCTTTGGGAAGTTTCAAAGAGTTGAATTTAATTGTAAAAGGTGATGTTGATGGTTCAATCGAGGCCTTATCGGATTCCTTGATTAAGTTATCACTAGATAGTGTTCAAGTAAATGTAATCCATAAGGCTGTAGGGCAGATTGCGGAAAGTGATGTACTCTTAGCATCAGCTTCAGATGCCATTATTATAGGATTCCAGGTTAGACCAAGTTTGGGAGCTAGAAATATTGCTGAAAGGGAAGGGGTTGAGATTAAGACGTATTCTATTATCTATGAGGCGATTGAGGAAATTAAGATGGCAATTGAAGGCTTGCTAGAGCCAACGAAAGAAGAGAAAATCGTGGGACAAATTGAAATTAGAGAGACCTATAAGATTTCGAAAGTGGGTACGATTGCTGGTTGTTATGTTCAAGAAGGTAAAGTTTCAAGGAATACTAAGATCAGGTTAATTCGAGATGGAATTGTTGTATATCCAACAAAAGAAGGACAGGTAGGAGAGATTTCTTCATTGAAGCGATTCAAAGATGATGTGAAAGAAGTGAGAGCAGGGTTGGAGTGTGGATTATCTATTAAGAATTTTAATGACATTAAGCCAGGCGATATTGTAGAGGGATATGAGATTGTAGAAATCAAACAGACATACGGATAAATCTTTGAAAGGAACTGAACTCAAATCATTTTTAGACGAGCAGGTTTCCAAATACAATAATCCAGCTTTCATAGAACAAGACCCTATTTCTATACCCCATCGATTTACAGATCGAAGGAATATAGAGATTATGGGATTTTGGACTGCCATGCTGAGCTGGGGTCAACGTAAAACCATAATCAATAAGTCTTTGGAGTTGATTCAATTAATGGATCATGATCCTTATGATTTTATAATGAATCATAAGGAAGAAGACTTGGAGCGGTTGTTAGCATTCAAACATAGGACATTCAATGCAACCGATACACTATACTTTATTCATTTTTTTAGGACCTATTATACGAAACATGCGAGTTTGGAAGAAGGGTTTATCGATCCTGAAGATCCGTCAAGTATGACAAAAGGACTCATGCATTTTCATCAACTTTTCTTTGATGATGAAAATGCACCAAAACGGACGAGAAAGCATGTGTCTACGCCAGTGAGAAAGAGTGCTTGTAAGAGGTTGTGCATGTTCTTGAGGTGGATGGTACGAAAAGATAAAGCGGGAGTTGATTTTGGGATATGGGATAAAATCGAAATGAGTGAGTTGAAAATTCCACTTGATGTGCATGTGTTCCGAGTGGGAAAGGAGCTAGGATTGATTGAATCGAAAAAAGCTGACTGGAGTGCAGTGTTAGCGCTTACAGAAAAGTTGAAAACATTTAATCCAGATGATCCAGTGATTTATGATTACGCGTTGTTTAGTTTAGGGGTCTTGGATAAGTAGGAAGGATTCAATTACTCCCACACCCAAATGGCGCAAAAACTCATTTTTTAAATGCTCACTTAATCATCTTTGGGCGTAAGCCAAAACAATTCATTTCAATAAAGTTTTTTCTCTTTAAGTTACATTTTGAACTGTCGGTCAAACATCCAAATTATAAATGAGTGAGGACGACTTATATAATAAAGGTATAGCCTTTGCTACTACGAAATTTTTCAAAAGAAGAAACACTTGTTTCATTTGGAATTTATCCGATAATCATTTCGACAATTTAGTGGTTAAATGGAATTATATCTTTTTCTAGAAAGGAGTTTTCTAAAATCGAACTTTTTTTTAGATTTACATACCATAACAGAACAGAACAGTTTATGCAAGAACCAATTCTTCATATTAATCATCATAGCGATGTGCCTAAATATCAGCAGATTATCACTTCTATTACTGATGCAATTTCTGATAATAGGTTATCTCAAGGGAGTATTCTGCCTTCTGTTAATGCTATTGTTAATGGATATAAAGTATCTCGCGATACGGTATTTAAGGCGTACTCCATATTAAAAGAAAATGGGGTTGTTGATGCAGTTCCAAATAAGGGGTATTTTGTTGCTGCTGATACAAGAAAAATCTTACTAGTACTAGATACATTTAAAGCTTATAAAGAAGTGTTGTATCATGCATTTAAAAATAATCTGCCTGATAATGTTATCGCAGACGTGCAATTTCATCATTATAATATTGAAAATTTTAAGACAATCATTCAGAACAGTGTAGGTAAATATTACAAATACATCGTCATGAATTTTAATCATCCCGATGTAAAAAAAACAATTGCCAAGTTAAATAGTGAAAAACTCTTACAAATTGACTGGAACATCCACACCACGTCAAATGCAAATTATGTATGTCAAGATTTTGGAAAGTCATTCTATGATGCTATTTCTGAAGCGATTCAAATTTTTAAGAAATACAAACGAATTGATTTTATATATCCTTCTTTTACTGACCATCCTATAGAGACTGTAACTTATTTTGAAAAGTTTTGCAAGGAACATGACATTGACTTTCAAATTTTAAAAGAACCCCAAAAATTCGAAATCGAGAAACATGTCGCCTACATAAGTGTGAGCGATAGAATGTTGGGAAGGTTTCTGGAACAATGCACGAGTAAAGGATTTGTGCTTGGAAAAGATATTGGAATACTATCTTATAATGAAACACCTATGAAGAAATTTATAAACAGTGGAATTTCAGTCATTTCAACTGATTTTAAGGCATTAGGCACTCATGCTGCTCGATTTATATCAGAAAAAGAGCCCATTCAACTCTATATTCCTACTTCACTTATTCTTAGACAATCGCTTTAGTTATGTACAGTATTGGATATGACATAGGAAGTTCATCAGTGAAAGTAGCCATTGTAAAAATTGCAACAGGAGAATGTATTGCATTGACTCATGAGCCACAAGAAGAAATGGAAATTCAAGCAATTCAACCAAATTGGGCTGAACAAGATCCAGAGCTTTGGTGGACTTACTTATGTCATGCCACACATTCAGCAATTAAGGAAGCGAAAATAGATTCAAGTCTGATCTCAAGTATTGGCATCGCTTATCAAATGCATGGTCTAGTTCTTCTTGACAGTGAAGGTAAACTCTTACGAAATGCCATAATATGGTGTGATAGTCGAGCAACCGATATAGGTAAAGCTGCTTATAGTCAATTGGGTAAGGCATTTTGTGATACACATTTTTTAAATAGTCCTGGAAATTTTACCGCTTCTAAGCTAAAGTGGGTGAAGGAAAATGAAAAAGATCTTTACAATAAAATAGATCGCATCATGCTTCCTGGAGACTATATTGCCTATAAATTGACGGGAAGAAAAGCCACAACAATTTATGGTCTTTCCGAAGGCATTTTTTGGGATTTTAAATCCCATACCCTCTCCAAAGAAATACTGCACCATTTTGGATTCGATTCAGATTTATTTCCTGAGATTCATCATAATTTTACCTCTCAGGGAAGCGTAACAGAACAAGCTGCGAAAGAGACTGGATTGCCTAAAGGTATTCCTGTTACCTATCGGGCAGGAGATCAACCAAATAACGCACTCTCACTTAATATTTTAAAAGAAGGAGAAGTTGCAATGACCGGAGGAACTTCGGGAGTTATCTATGCTGTGACCAATCAATCTACATCAATTAAAACCTCGAAAATCAATCACTTCGCACACGTAAATTATACGATTGACGAACCTGTTCTTGGAAAGTTATTATGTATTAATGGAGCAGGAATTCAGTATAATTGGATACGAAAAGTTACCAATCAGAAGGATTATGCGCATATGAATGCCTTAGCCGATCAAGTCCCTATTGGGTCGGATGGTTTAACTTTTATTCCTTTCGGAAATGGTGCTGAACGCATTTTCGACAATAAGATAGTAGGGGCACATATCAATCAGATGAATTTTAATCTACACGGTCAAGGTCATTTGTACAGAGCTGCTCTTGAAGGCATTGCTTTTGCATTTATGTATGCAATGGAGTTATTAATAGAGGATGGTATGGAAGTTCAAGTCATTCGTGCTGGCAATGATAATCTTTTCCGTTCCGACATATTTTCTACAACACTATCAACTTTGATTTCGCGTGAAATAGAGATATATGATGTCACAGGAGCAATAGGCGCTGCAAGGGCATCATCTCTTTATATAGAAGGGGAAATAGAATTTAGTTCGAAATGGATGGAGCAGGACTATGTAAAATCATTTAAGCCGAAAAAAGACAACAGAGATTATTGGAAGGCGTATCGAAAGTGGAAATTGGAATTAGAAAACGTTTTATCTAAACTGTAAGAAATGAAAGAGTATTTTAAAGGAATTAGTACAATTCAATACGAAGGGGCGGAGTCGGATAATCCGCTTGCATTTAAATATTATCAACCTGAGAAGATTGTTGCTGGAAAGTCAATGCGTGAGCATTTTAAATTTGCAATAGCATATTGGCATACGTTTTGTGGTACAGGTGCAGATCCTTTTGGACGTGGAACTTTACAACACGAATGGGATCAATCGAATGATCCATATCAAGCTGCACAAGATAAAGCAGATGCAGCATTTGAATTTATTTCAAAAATGGGATTTGATTACTTTTGCTTTCATGATTACGATCTGATCGCCGAAGGGCCTACATTACTAGAGTCAGAAAAGCGATTGGAAAAGATAGTAGACTATGTAAAAGGAAAGCAAAAAGAGACAGGTGTTAAATTATTATGGGGGACAGCTAATTGTTTTTCACATCCTCGGTATATGAATGGCGCTGCTACGAATCCAGAGTTTGATGTGGTTGCGCGGGCTGGGGCCCAAATAAAATTGGCTTTAGATGCAACAATGGAGTTAGACGGGGAGAACTATGTTTTTTGGGGAGGGAGAGAAGGCTATTTGACCTTGCTAAATACAGATATGGGAAGAGAGCTGGATCATATGGGACAGTTTTTAACAATGGCTCGTGATTATGCTCGTTCACAAGGATTCAAAGGGACGTTTTTTATCGAACCTAAGCCTATGGAGCCTTCTAAACATCAATATGATTTTGATACAGCTACTGCTATTGGTTTTTTACGTGAGTATGGGTTAGATCAAGATTTCAAGATTAACATAGAGGTCAATCATGCTACATTGGCACAACATACAATGCAACATGAACTTGAAGTTGCCGCAAAAGCTGGTATGCTTGGCAGTATTGATGCGAATAGAGGCGATTATCAGAATGGTTGGGATACCGATCAATTTCCAAATAACATTTTAGAAACAACTGAAGCTATGCTTGTATTTCTTCAGGCTGGTGGTTTACAAGGTGGAGGTATCAACTTTGACGCAAAGATTAGAAGAAATTCTACAGATTTAGAGGATTTGTTTTTTGCGCATATCGGAGGTGCTGATACATTTGCCAGAGCCTTAATAACAGCAGATAAGATCATACATTCATCACCTTATATGAAAATGAGAGCAGAGCGCTATAGCTCTTTCGATTCCGGTAAAGGAAAAGCATTTGAGAATGGAGAACTAGATTTTAATGATCTGTACGAAATTGCAATGAGTAGCGGGGAACTTGATCTCAAAAGTGGAAAACAAGAATTATTTGAAAACATCATCAATCAATACATTTAATATATACCAATATGCCTTCTTCAACAAACATAGGATATCTTATAAAATTAACAATGGTGGCAACTTTAGGTGGTTTACTGTTTGGGTATGATACAGGGGTTATTTCAGGTACTGTTTCAGCTTTAGAAAACTATTTTGTATTCCCAAAAAATCTAAGTGAACATGCAGCAAGTGCATTTAAAGGCTTTATTGTTTCTAGTGCACTAATAGGGTGCATAATTGGTGGGGCTATGAGTGGATTTATGAGCAACAGATTAGGAAGAAGAAATGCGCTTATATTCGCTGGAGGATTGTTTCTCATATCAGCAATCGGTTCAGCAATGCCTGAATTGTTTTTTCAATCAGTAGGAAATGGTGACCATACTTTTTCTACCAATTTTATAATATACCGAATAATAGGGGGAATAGGAGTAGGACTTGCTTCTATGTTATCACCTCTTTATATTGCTGAGATTGCTCCTGCACACATGAGAGGTCGATTAGTCTCATACAATCAACTAGCTATTGTTGCTGGTTTCATGGTGGTTTATTTCGTGAATTATTTTATAGCAAAATCTGGTGGATCCGATGATTGGTTGAATTCTATTGGTTGGAGATGGATGTTTGCATCGGAAATCATTCCAGTGGGATTGTTTTTGTTGTTTTTATTTTTTGTGCCGGATACTCCACGGTCATTAATGTTGCGCAACAAGAAGGAAAAAGCTTTAGAAGTTTTAGAAAAGGTAAATGGGAAAGATGAAGCTGCTACAATAATGCAAGATATTAGAGATACTTTAAATAAAACAGAAACTAAGTATGTCTTATCTTTTGGGTGGACTGTTATTGTAATTGGTATTGTATTGTCTGTTTTCCAGCAATTTGTAGGGATAAACGTAGTATTGTATTATGCTCCTGAAATTTTTAAAACCATCAATCCAAATACAGACGGAGCGTTGTTACTAACTATAATAGTGGGAATTGTAAATTTCCTATTTACAATTATTGCCATAAGAACAGTAGATAAATTTGGGCGAAAGCCCCTTATGATTATTGGCGCTATTGGAATGGCGATTGCTATGCTTGCATTGGGGTCAGTTTTCTATATTGAATCAAAAGGATATTTAGCTCTTGTATTCATGATGATTTATGTAGGCAGTTTTGCATTAAGTTGGGGTCCAGTCACATGGGTATTATTATCTGAAATTTTCCCTAATAAGATTCGAGGTAGAGCGATGGCTATTGCTGTAGCAGCGCAGTGGATTGCAAATTATGTAGTTTCGTTAACATTCCCAATGATGAATGACAATAGTTATTTGACGGAACAATTCAATCATGGATTTGCTTACTGGATCTACGGATTAATGAGCATTTTAGCTTTTTTGTTTGTGTGGAAATTTGTGCCGGAGACAAAAGGAAAAACGCTCGAAGAAATGGAACAGCTTTGGAAGTAATTCAGAAACAATTTTTGAACCCGAAGTATGCATTAGAGATTTGTTATGAGAGCTAATAATACTAAAAAAATCAAGCGAATAGGAAGATTACAATAGCAACGTAAGATATTCTGAAAACGCTAGCGAAGCGTTGATTTTAAAATAGTTTCAGCTTGGAATAGATTGTTTAATGCATAATTTAGGTTAAAGTAAGATCATATGAAAATGAAAACATTAAAGAAAGTAAATTTTATTTATATCGTAATGTGCATGTTGTTCATGTTCTTTTATAGTTGCAAAAAAACAAAAACCTATGAACATGCATTCCAAAACCCCACCTTATCCTTTAAGGAGCGAGCGACTGAGCTTGTATCATTAATGACACTTGAAGAGAAAGTTTCACAAATGCGATACGATGCACCTGCAATTGACAGACTAGGTGTACCACAGTATAATTGGTGGAATGAGTGTTTACATGGCGTTGCAAGAGCTGGAGATGCCACTGTGTTTCCCCAAGGCATAGGAATGGGGGCAACGTGGGATCCTTCTTTAATTAAAGAAATGGGTGAAGCGGTATCAGATGAGGCTCGAGCGAAGTATCACAAATTTCAGAAAGAAGGAAAACGTGGAATCTATCAAGGACTTACTTTCTGGACACCAAATATTAATATTTTCAGAGATCCTAGGTGGGGAAGAGGACAAGAGACTTATGGAGAAGATCCTTTTCTTACAAGTAGAATTGCAGTCCATTATATCAATGGATTACAAGGAGATTCAAGTTCTAAATATTTGAAAGTTGTAGCTACTGCAAAACATTTTGCTGTACACAGCGGACCTGAAAAATCCCGTCACCGAGATAATTATCAAACATCTGATAGGGATTTAAGAGAAACGTATTTGCCCGCTTTCGAAGCTACAATAAAAGAAGCCAATGTACAATCCATTATGTGCGCTTATAACCGTTATCGAGACGATGCATGTTGTGGAAGTAATTTTCTACTTGATTCCATATTAAGAATTGAATGGGGGTTTGATGGTTACGTGGTTTCTGATTGCTGGGCAATTAATGATTTTTGGGAGGAAGACAAACACCACATTGTTGAAACACCAGAAGAAGCAGGAGCTTTAGCCGTAAGAATGGGGACAGATTTAAATTGTGGAGCTGTATTTAGATCTAGTTTAAAAGAAGCCGTATTGAAGGAAATGATTAATGAAGATAAATTAGATGTTGCATTGATCAGATTGTTTACTGCACGATTTAAGCTTGGTATGTTTGATGCTGATGTGGAATGGAGTACGATTTCTTATGATGTTGTAGGAAGTGAAAAACATTATAAACTATCAAAGGAAGTTGCTAATGAATCAATGGTTTTGCTAAAAAACGAAGATAAGCTATTGCCCTTAAAAAAAGATATCAAATCTATTGCAGTTATAGGACCAAATGCTGATTTTAAGCAGTCTCTTATCGGAAATTATCATGGTACGCCATTTAATTTTAATACGCCACTTAAAGCTATAAAAGAAAAATTGCCTGATGCTATGGTACATTATGCCTTAGGTAGTAATATAGCAGTAGGATGGCCACAGCTAAAACCAATACCTTCCTCGAATCTTCGTTCAGGATCTGAAAAAGGGTTGAAAGGATTGTATTTTACAAATTTAAATTTTGAGGGAAATCCAGCGATTGAAAGAGTTGATGATTCAATTGATTTCATATGGCGCTCAAATCCTATACAAGGCGAAAAAACAGATTCAGTATCTGTTCGTTGGATAGGTCAAATAGTTCCTGATGAGTCTGGTTCCTATAGAATTGGTTTTAAAGCATTGAGCAAAGCAAAAGTATTTTTTAACGATGAAGTTCAATTCGAATTCAGTGACGATCACGAACCAAAAACTAGATACTTCGATGCAGAACTTATCAAAGGGAAGACTTACGATATAAAAATTGAATATGCGAATTGGTCCTCTGATTCACAAGCCCATTTAGTATGGGCAAAAACAGACATTGATCATATTCAGCCTGCTATTGAAGCGGCGAATAAATCAGATGTTGTCGTTCTATGCTTAGGATTGTCCCCTGATATTGAAGGAGAAGAAATGCCTGTTCAATTAGAGGGCTTTGATAAGGGTGATCGTTCCGAAATTTCTCTACCTAAGAATCAAATCGAACTTATGAAAGCTGTGTATGCTACAGGAAAACCTACTATTTTAGTATTGATGAATGGAAGCGCTCTTGCAATAAACTGGGCAAACGAAAATATTCCAGCAATAATGGAAGCTTGGTATCCTGGTGAATTTGGAGGAAAGGCAATCGCAGATGTTTTATTTGGTGATTATAATCCAGGAGGAAAGTTACCTGTGACATTCTACAAATCCGTCAATGATTTACCAGATTTTCAATCATACGATATGAAAAATAGGACCTATAAGTATTTTACTGGTGAGCCTTTATATCCATTTGGACATGGATTAAGTTATTCCTCGTTTGATTATAAGAATCTTTCAATTGCCGATGAAATTTCTATTTCTGATGATCTAGAAATAAAAGTAGATGTAACAAACTCAAGTGCCTATGATGGCGATGAAGTTGTTCAAGTTTATGTAGGATATCCAGATCAAGTCAATTCAGCTACTAGATCTCTAGTTTATTTTAACCGTGTACACATTAAAGCTGGAGAGACTAAAAAATTAAGTATAAAGGTTAATAACGAAGACTATTCTTACATTGATGATACAGGCCAAAAGAATCAAAAAACTGGAAATATGATTGTAAGTGTTGGTGGGAAACAACCCGGTTTTAAGGGGAATGCAGATTCAAAAACGACACAAGTTGTTTTGAAAACTATTCGCATTGTAAACTAGATCAAGAATCCTTGATGCCAAATTTGTATAGGATGGTTGAAGTATATGTTTCTTCTGACTCGAGTATAGGGGTCTTAAAGTTTGGTTCATTCGGGCTATTTGGAAAATGTTGTGGTTCAAGACAAAAACCAGTGTAAGGTGAATAAATGTTACCATGTTTTCCCTTAATATTTTGGAGGTGATTACCTGTGTACAATTGTAAACCTGGTTCAGTTGTAAAAACTTCAAGAGTTCTGCAAGAATCTATTTCCACAACATAAGCTGCTGATTTTAATCCCTGTTCATTCAATACCATATTGTGGTCATAGCCTTTAGCAATTTGAATTTGAGGATTTGGATCCTGAATATGCTTCAGTATTGGTTTTATAGAAGTAAAGTCAAAAGGAGTGTTTTCAACAGTTGTTATGTTTCCATTTGGAATCATAAATTGATCAATCGGGGTAAAATGATCAGCATTAATTTTTAAATGATGCGTCCTGATATCTTTGTCTTTTTTGCCAGTCAAATTAAAATACGAATGATGGGTTAAGTTTAGAATTGTTGTTTTATCTGTCCGTGCACTAAACTTTATTTCCAATGTGTTTTCTTTTGAAAGTACATATTCTATAATAACTTTTACTGTTCCAGGAAATCCGCCTTCCATCTCTTTTGAAAGGTAGCTTAAACATAATGTATTTGAATCGTGAGATTCTACCGTCCATATTTTATCTTGAAATCCATCATATCCCCCATGTAGATGATTTTCACCATGTTCGCTATTTCTGTGTAATTCATATATTTCACCATTTAATGTAAAAGTACCTTTCGCTATTCGATTTCCATATCGCCCTATAATTGCTCCAAAGTATACCTCTGGTTTATGTATATAATCATGAAGGGATTCATATCCTAAAACGATATCATCAAATTGACCATTCTTATCAGGTGTATACAGAGAAATTATCCGACCTCCATAATTCGTAATTTGTGTTGTTATGCCATTTTTGTTTTTAAGCGTAAAAAGTTGAATAGAAGGATCGTGAGAGTGGGCGAGGAAATGCTTTGGATTAATAAGATTCATGAGGTATATTTTAGAGAAATGAATTGAATCTTAAAGATAGTTTTAAATTATATGAGTGGTTGTACTACATCTAAAATGCTTACGAAATTCTCTTATTTTGAGCTTTTACTAAATAGGAGCGAAAATTTGCCTAGCTTTGCGCGCATTATGTTGGAATCGAACTTGTTATGCTTTTCTCGTAAAGAGCTATGTTCCATGGTCTTTTGGACTATTACAACATAACCCATTCATTTATTTTTCACTTTGAATAGATTTTTTAATGGGGTTTAACCCCAAAAGGGCTTTTACTAGAATTATATCTTTTTAATTCGAAGTAGAAAAAATTAAAGAATTTGCTTTACCAAATTAGGCAAAGAAGATATTATATGAAGTTTACAGATTTTGGGCTTAAAGCCAATATACTTAAAGGGATAGAGAAAATAGGTTTTGAGACAGCAACCGAAATTCAAGAAAAGGCAATACCTTTTTTATTAGATAATGAAAGGGATTTAATAGGATTGGCTCAGACAGGTACTGGTAAAACAGCGGCGTTTGGTCTACCTCTTCTTCACTCAATCGATGTGGGCAATATCGATATTCAAGGAATTATTCTATGTCCCACTAGAGAGCTTTGCATGCAATTGGCTAAAGAACTAGAAACATATGCTCAAGAAATGGGTAAAGTAAAAGTCCTTGCTGTGTATGGTGGAACAGATATATCGAAACAAATCAAAGCACTAAAAAAGGGCATTCATATTGTGGTCGGAACTCCTGGGCGAACTCTAGATCTTATCAAAAGGAAAAGATTAAATCTAACGAATATCTCTACTGTCATATTTGATGAAGCGGATGAGATGCTTTCTATGGGATTTAAAGACGATATGGATCAAATTTTGGAGGTAACTCCAGCAGAAAAAAGAACGTTGTTATTTTCTGCAACGATGCCTGACGAAATTCGAGAAATGTCCATGAAATACATGCAGAATCCTCATGAGATAGCGGTGATGCATAAGAATACGAGTAACATGGATGTCGATCACTATTATTACGAGGTGAGCGCAAGGAGAAAGTATGAAGTACTTAAAAGAATTGCAGATATTCACCAAGATCTTTATGCCATTATCTTTTGTCGAACTAGAGCCGAAACTAAAGATATCGCTGCTAGATTAGGACGTGATGGGTATAGTACAGATGCAATACACGGAGATCTATCCCAAGCACAACGTGATCTAGTAATGGATAAATTTAGAGCGAAGCAGATTACTATTTTGGTCGCAACAGATGTTGCAGCAAGAGGAATTGATGTTCAAGAATTGACACATGTAATCAATTATAATATTCCACATGAAATGGATGTATATGTTCATCGAAGTGGAAGAACTGGGAGGGCAAATAATAAAGGGGTATCGCTTATTCTGGCAAGCTCTAGAGATCATCGAAAATTAAAAGCTTTATCGAAGAAAATAGGTAGAGATATTGAAAGAAAGATGATCCCGTCTGGTAAGGAAGTACTTAAAATCAGGCTTGCAAATAAGATTGATAAGTGGCTAAATCATGAGCCAGATTCTTCTTTTATGGAAGATCATTTTCCAAGTTTGATTGATAAGTTTGAGGGCGTTACAAAGGAAGATTTTATTGCGAAAGTTTTGCATGCAGAGATGAAACCCATTCTCGCATATTACGCCAAAGATGAAGATATCCACCAACTTTCTTCTTCGAAAAAAGCTTCTCGTGATAGAAGAAGTGAGCCAAGAACCAATTTTAGCCGTTTCTATATCAACCTTGGTGAAAAAAATAAAGTAAATGCCAAAGCTCTTTTGGCGCTCATCAATAAACACACTCCTCAACATGAAATTGAGATTGGTAAAATAGAAATCCTTAAGGCATTTTCGTTTTTTGAAGTTCCTGAAGATAAAAGCTCCATTATCACGAAGTCTCTTAATAAAAAGAAATACGGAAATACATCAATCATAATAAAACCTGTTGCTATTCAAGATCGTGCCGAAAAAGCTAAATTTAAAAGGAAAGGACGATCCAACAATAAGTCAAGAAGTAGAGGAGGGAAGAGTTTTAAGGGCGGTTTTAGAGGTAAAGGAAAAGGACGCAGACGTTGATGATTTAATGCCATTAGATGGTATTATACATTCTAGTAACCTGAGTTCGGCATTAATTGCGAAAGCAAAATCACAGAAAACGCTTTGTTCCAGGCGTTTTATTGAAAATGTGGCGAGCCACATTGAAATAAAACAATACAGAAGAAAGTGGAATGCTTTGATTTCTCCTTAAAATTTATAGACCAAAGATTGATGATCAGATAAAGTCAATGTTCAGCAGATTAATAATATTTAGACGATCAAGGACATACAATAAAATCAATTGCTAGCTAGTAATCTTGAACTCAGGTTAGTAGATAGATCTCTACCATTTTGGAGTGCCGATCGTATTCTTGATAAATTTGGATCATGATGAATTTCTAGTGGGACCAATAAAATAAAAAGTAATCTTGAGAGCAGTTTGATTAACCGTTTCTTATGTTGAAAGTAGAACGCTTCTAAACGATGCAGTAAGAAAGATCATGTCGAATGAGGGACAACGTAGTTTAAAGGTTTCAGATTCACTAAAGAAATTTCTTACTATTCTTTGCACCTAAGAGGATATCAAATAAAGTTGTCTTAGGTCCTCATCTATTTTTAAAGATACGAGGCGACTGCCGAAACACGGAATACTTCGCCCTCATTTTATGAGGTCAGTGGGGCTTGCCGCGGCTGCGCTCGGCATAAACTTCTCGCCCATGTGAGACCAAAAAAGACCTAATCCACCATTTTTTTGTCTTGATCCATAAATTTGCGATTTTATTTTTTATAAAGAATGAAAAAACCCTTGTACGAACTATACGTACAAGGGTTTTTTATCTTCAATACTATTTATTGGACTACCCCAATAAAAATATTAATTTCTTCTTACTCTGCTGATTGCTTGATTGAGAAAACAAAGTAATCTTCGTTGTCACCAGATGTTTCTACAACCTCAGTAACCGTCAATAAGTAATAATCATTGTTGATCTTTGCTGCATAAGTAGAACCTACAGCTAATTCACCAGTCTTAGATAAAGAAGTTCCAGCATCAAAAGCAGCTACTAACATTTCTCTTGATGTAGTCCCATCAAAAGTTACAGCTGGGTCAACTGAACGCAAGTCAGTACTTCCTAGTGGCTCAATCGTTTTGGCCCAGTCACTTCCTCCGTCAAATCCAGAATCTACAATATCGGCATCACCATTCGAAGAAGAAACATTTGTTCCTGAGTCAAGATCTATCGCACCAAATTGTGGTCCTGAGTTGTTATACATTCTCACATTTGTCCAAGTATTAGTGAAAGGTGTAGCAATGTCTTCTAATGTTATAGTATAATCAACACTTGCTTCATTACCTGCCTCGTCAGTGATTGTAATGGTATAAACTGAAGTTCCTACAATACTACTTGATTGTATGAAAAACATTTTATTGAATCCATCTTTATCATCTTCTTCCAAGTTATTTGGATTAGAAGTAAATTTATTTGTTAATTCATTACAAGCAAGTCTGTCAGTATCTAGGATTAAAGCACCATCTTCAAAAACTGAAATAGTAGAAAGTGGAGAACTCCCTGCAGTACCTACTAAATCTATCTCGATAAAAGAAGGATTCATAAGTGAAATACTATTTGGTCCATCAATAGTCAATGTAGGATCCAAATCTTCAACTGTGATGTTTATAGATACCGAACCATCTGTATTATCAGTTGCAGAAACTACAAATTCGTAATTTGCTTCTCCTGATGCATGAGGAGTAATTGTGATATCATAAGTGAAGCTCGTTCTCTCTCCATCAAATAGCAACAATGGGTTATTCGTTGTAGCAATACCATCAATACTGAACTCAGAAGGATCCAAATCTACACCATCTCTTAGTACAGTAAGTGAATTCATTTCAGCTGTTCCTTGGCTAGCAGTTAAACGAACCTTGAAATCTTGATCTCCAGGAACAGTAGCACTTGTAGAAATAAAATCAGTTGCTTCCTCTAAAGAAACCGTAGGAGCATCAGTAAATACTGGATCAGGATCACAAGCAGCGAAGAAAAATGCAGCTAAGACAACAAGGAAACTTACCTTGTATAAAATGCTTAATTTTTTCATTAATTTAATTTGTTTTGTTAATAATAAAAGTATAAAACGTATTTATAACGAATATTCTATGAATATATAGTACATGAATATTCAGAAAATAAATATGAAAATCTTAGGTTTGGTAATTGGTGATATAAAACTATATACAAAATAAATTGTAAAATAGTTTGATTTAAGTGATGTTATCTTTATTACCGCAAAGTTAATAAAAGCAATCGAAGGAAAAAAACTTTTATGGATTAGTCTACAACAAGTTTATAGTCAGGATAAGAAGCAGCAATTTCTTCTGCAAATTCTTTTTGAAAAAAGTACCGCAATTTATGTTTGCCAAAAACAGGATATCTTCCTTCTAATTTTTCATTCCCTTCTCTTACTTTAAAGTTGAAACCAGCGACATATAAGTCTGTTCCTGCATGTCTTATTGTATAGACCCTAGTAAAACCAAATTCGTCCAAGTATTCTTCTAAGAATTTTTTAGAAATATCAAGGTGATCTATCTTTAGATGGTGTATAGTTTGTCTTGCTGGATTTGTACTCGGCATATCGAGTAAATGCAAATCGAAATTATTTACATAAGTGTTCAACATTTTACACTTATCAATTACAATCATGGGGTAATTTGGATTACCTGAAATATCAATGTCAAAGTCTTTGAAGCCTTGGTATAAACGTCGTACCCTTCTTCCTTGTATCTCTGCCATTTGCTTGGCTGTATACCGGTGGTTATATTGATTCTCTTTGGACATTTTAAGTTAGTTAAAGCAATAAGGGGGATTGTATGATTTTATTGCATTAAGCGGCGCAAAGTTCCTATTTATTAATGAATAAAGCAAATTAATTAGTATTCTTAACATTATAACTACAGTAGAAATTGTCCATCTTCATAAATAACTTCATTATCTCCATATATTCTTCCTCCTGATTTCATATTTGCTATCAGATCCCAGTGTATATTGCTTTTATTCATCCCTCCTGCTTGAGGATACGATTGCCCCAAGGCCATATGAACAGTGCCTCCTATTTTTTCATCAAATAAAATATTATTAGTCGATTGTGTTATGTTATAATTTGTTCCTATCGCCGCCTCCCCAAATACTCTCGAACCCTCTATATCAAATACTTTATCTAATATTTTCTTTCCTTTTTTCGCTTCCCAACTAGTCACTACGCCGCTTTCAACTTTTAGTCTTACGTCTTGAACGTCTTCTCCAAAATATCGACTCGGATAATCAAATAATATATAACCATTAACACTATCTTCTACTGGACTTGTGTACACTTCTCCACTAGGCATATTGGTTTTACCATCACTATTTATCCAGGTGCGTCCTGCTGTAGAAAATTGTATATCAGTAAATTCATTTTTATATCGTATAGTTTTATACTGACTAAGCTTATTAATTATCTCTGATTGTAGTTTTGATAATTCTAACCAAGATGCTTTCGGATCAGCATCATACAATTTGCAAGCATTAAAAATAAATTGCTCATACTCTTCTAAACTCATTTTTGCTAATTCTGCAGAGGAGGATGTAGGGAATTGACATAAGCTTCTTTTCATTTCTCCATTTCCATTCCTTTTATAATAAGCTTCTCTATAAGGTTTGCGAGCTTCACTAAAAATCTTCCTTTTATCTTCGTTATATTCTATCGCATCGTGATGATAAGGCGCTCTGATAAATAAATAAGCATCATATGTTTGCATCGCTTCCTTGTAAACAGAACTTATATGTTGTAATTGATGCTCATTCCCATGGTGTAATAAAAAATCTTGTTGCCCTTCGATCGCCATTTCTATACTGATCAAAACTCCTCTTTCAATACACAATTTGTAAATTTCTTTCAGTAAAGGCTCTGCTAATGTTGTACTCTGGATGTATAATTTTTCTCCTTTATCCAGATACAAAGAATAATCTACTAGCAATTGGGCATAACGATCAATCATTTTAAAATTTTAGTCCAAAGGTACCAACTAGATACGTTTTTCTATTATCTATTTGTACAAGCTGTATGTTTTCTTCATTCAAACTAACATAAGGTAGATATCCTTGCTGAAAGTTTTGTCTTCTTGCACCAATATCAAAAAAGAATTTATCGAATCTTAATCCTACTCCTCCTGATAAGCTTCCGAAATACAAATTATCTTGGGCATAAGGAGATCCATTTAATCCATAACCTAGCCTTACCCTATATATATCATAGGCTATTTCTGCTCCTAATCGTACATTTATTGCTTGTTTCAATTCTACATTTATCTGATCATTTAAGTCTCTTTCCAAATCAAATGCATCATTTCCATCAGAAGTTAAATTAAAAGAACTATTTCTGTAATTTAAGAAATCAATATCAGCTGATAAAAAGCCATTTAAGCCATTAGCACTAAGTATATAAGCAAAACTACCAGTATATCTCCAAGGTGTGCTTAGTTGATAATCAAATTCACCTTCTTGACCTGGTTCTGCAAAACCAGTGTAGACCTGATCAATTTCATATGTATATTCCATTGAAGTAGTAAAGATGTCGTTAAGTGAATAAGTGGTCGGACTCGCTACTGCTATCCCTATTCTGAATGGTTTAAATGCTGTAAGTATGGCACCAGCCTTAAAGTTAATCCCATTACCGCTTGTTTCAAGAGATTCTGAATAAGTTAATGATCGGAATGGAGATCTATCATCTAATGCTTCTTCAGAATAACTTTTAGTGGAACTAAAATTT
This sequence comes from Saprospiraceae bacterium, assembly GCA_020627825.1. Classification (GTDB taxonomy): domain Bacteria; phylum Bacteroidota; class Bacteroidia; order Chitinophagales; family Saprospiraceae; genus JAHDFB01. The sequence goes on along the minus strand of JAHDGD010000008.1, from coordinate 21,778 downwards.
AAAAATGAAAACCCTATAGACATACCAAGATGAATTTGGTCATTGTAATTTCCACCTAAGCTAAATGAAAGTTCATTAATCCCACCCTCGTAATCAGCAAATTGCATTCTACCTAGCTCTTGATCTGGAAAAGCATCGAAGGTATAATTTAAGTCTGTATCAGGGCCAATCAAAGCTCCACTGTCATACGCGACTCCTGCTTCAAATGGATCTAGTTGATTAAGGTCTAGACCGTTAGCACGTTCTGCAAAACGTTCAACAATGGTCCCAGGTGAAATACCAGAATATGTGAATTTTTGGTCTAGCTCAGAAACTTTATTGTAAGCGATCATAAAATTTGTATACTTCCATTTACTGGATTGATCACCCTTTGAAAAAACAGCTCCCATATTAAATGCATGAAGTTGATTGGCATTTGATTCTGTAAATGAATTATCTGCAAAAATGGTAGTCGTTTTTGAACTTAAACTCATCGGTGAAATTGCTATTTCACCTTTTTTAAAGGTAGCTACTGATGCTGGATTTATAAGCACTGCGCCTTGTTCACCTCCCAAAGCGCCAAATGCTCCTCCAGCCCCAAGCATACGTGCTGTACCAATATTTTCAGTAGTACTATATCGTACAATTTCTTCTAATGTTTGTGCAGATGAAATACTAATTAATGTGTAAAAAAACACAAGTATAAATAGAAGTTTAATTTTCATAATTTAAGTTTTTGCAAATTACTTTTTGGGCTCGAGCCCAAAAATAATAATGGGTAAATCTTATTATAGGGTATAAAAAAAGGGTGGAAACAGCAGTAACCACCCTTTTTATGTTCTTTTATTTCATTAATTGCCCCTACCTCTTGAAGACGAACTTCGGCTTGAAGAGCTCCTTGAAGACGAACTTCTAGATGAAGATCCTCTGGTAGAAGAACCTCTAGAAGAAGAACTTCTTGTTGCTGATCTTGATGAACTACTTGATCTCGAGCTATTATATCCTGATCTACTTGATCCAGATCCTCTACTGCTTCTTGTTGCACTTGAAGAACCTCTCGAAGACGATCCTCTGTTTGCACTTGAAGAAGATCTTCTTGACGAACTAGAACTTCTAGTTGAACTATTATTTCTATTCGTTCGAGAAGTACCATAAGAAGACCCTCTTCTTTGACTTTCACTCGATGGTCTACTAGTTGAAGGTCTAGTTGATCTAGTTGATCCTCTGTAAGTTGAACTACTTTCACTAGATGGTCTTGTAGATTGACTCGGTCTAGTTGTGGTATTACCATACCCTCTATTAGGTCGTGTATATACTGTCGAAGGTCGATCAGAAGTTGTAGGTCGGTCAGAAGTTGTAGGTCTCTGTGTAGATGGTCTTGTTGAACCCACAACTTTGTTGTCCGCTCTTCCTACTCTATTCGGCGAATCGGTTCTATATACTCTTGAAGAACCATTTATAGTAGATGTGCCACCTGGATTAGTAGTCTGCCCACCTCTTTTAGTTGTTCTTACTTGTCCAGCAGTACTGGATGTGGTAGAGCCTCCATATCTTGCTCCATAAACCCTATTAGTGGTATTGTTGTTATTTGAATTCGACCAATTATTTCCGTAATAATTTTGGTTACCATAGCATACAGCATTATTCCAACCGCCACCATAAAATCCACCTCCATAGTATCCGCCTCCCCATGGATTTCCCCAAGGTCCGCTATTCCATCCATATGGATTGTTATAAGCAAGTGCATAAGGGCTGTTCCATGGATTGTTCCAAGGGTTAGCCCAAGGATTGTTCCAAGGATTATTCCAAGGATTATACCCCCAGTAAGGTCGTGACCATCTATTTCTTCTCCAAGGATTATGGAACCCATTATTTACGCTAATGTAAATGGAAGTTGTTGGTCCCATGAAAAAAGGATCATAATAAGCCATATCGACAAAACAAGGATCGTAGTATCCGAAACCAACGTTATTAAATCTTCTGAATCTTCTTACTCTACTTGAATATTGATAATCATAACCATAATCGTCATAATAATCTCTATCTCCATATTCATCTTCATACGCTACATCATCGTAATCATAATCAGAATCATAATTAGAAGAAGTGAAAACGAAAGAATCATCCGTATTTGGATCATAATATAAATCATCGAACTGAGCGTTCAAAAGACTTACGGGAAGTATTCCCACTAAGAGCAGAAAAAATGGTATAACAAATAATTTTTTCATAAAAAATGATTTAAAAAATTAATAAAGCATGACTCTCTCAAAATCATATCACCAATTTATTACTTTTGTAGCTTTATTTTACTTAATTAAAAGCAAAACTTTTGCTTTTGTAAGTTAAAATGTATTAACAAAGTATAAGCTTTGGTGATACTGAATTTTTCAAGGTACATTTTCTATAATAATAGACGGATAAAATGCGCGAAAGGTTCTATTTTAAACTGTTTTAAATATAAATTAACAAATAAACTATGGCGAAGGAAATCACGAACAGAAGCGATGATTATTCATTATGGTATAATAACATAGTTCGGAAAGCAGGTTTAGCTGATCACAGTGCTGTAAGAGGATGTATGGTTATCAAACCTTATGGGTTTGCATTGTGGGAAAATATGAAGGCTCAACTTGACGCTATGTTTAAGGAAACAGGTCATGTGAATGCATATTTCCCTCTGTTTATTCCCAAAAGTTTTCTAAGCAAGGAGGCAGATCATGTTGAAGGTTTTGCAAAAGAATGTGCTGTTGTTACACATCATAGACTTATGAATAATCCAAATGGCAGTGGTGTTGTGGTTGATCCAGATGCCAAACTTGAAGAAGAACTTATTGTAAGACCGACGTCTGAAACAATAATTTGGAATACATATAGAGATTGGATTAAATCATATAGAGATTTACCTCTCTTGATAAATCAATGGGCTAATGTTGTGAGATGGGAAATGAGAACTCGACCTTTTCTTCGAACAGCTGAATTTTTATGGCAAGAAGGTCATACGGCTCATGCTACTAAAAATGAAGCCCTTGAAGAGGCTCGTATGATACATGAAGTATATGCAAGATTTGCAGAAGATTACATGGCTATGCCAGTGATAAAAGGAGCGAAATCAGAACGCGAAAGATTTGCTGGGGCAGATGAAACGTATACAATAGAGGCCCTTATGCAAGACGGGAAAGCTCTACAAGCTGGTACCTCTCATTTCTTAGGTCAAAATTTTGCTAAAGCATTTGATGTGAAGTATAGTAATTCTGAGAATAAGGAAGAATATGTATGGGCAACGAGCTGGGGAGTTTCTACTCGGTTAATTGGTGGCCTTATCATGACGCATTCCGATGACGAAGGGTTAGTACTTCCACCGAAATTAGCACCACAGCAAGTAGTTATAGTCCCTATTCCAAAACCTACTCCAGAACTGATGGAGTATATTAATCCTATTGCAGCTGAATTAAAAGCAAAAGGTATTCGTGTGAAGGTTGATGATAACGATCAGAAAAGACCTGGTTTTAAATTTGCTGAATATGAAATGATGGGAATCCCCATTAGATTAGGTATTGGTAAAAGGGATATGGCAAATAATCTTGTTGAAGTGGCAAGAAGAGATACTAAAACGAAAGATGCAATATCAAGAGATGGAATTGCTGATTATCTAGATAACCTATTGATAGAAATTCAAGATAATCTATTAACGCGAGCTAAGCAGTTTAGAAATGATCATACATCTTTTGTTGATAACATGGATGAATTTAAAGAAGTATTGAATACAAAAGGAGGCTTTATTATGGCACATTGGGATGGTACAACTGAAACTGAATTGGCTATTAAAGAAGCTACAAATGCAACAATTCGTTGTATCCCAAATGACTTTGTTCCAGAAGAGGGTAAATGTGTATATTCAGGAAATAAATCGAAGGGTAGAGTTGTTTTTGCAAAAGCTTACTAAGTTTTAATTGATTTGTCTGTTAAAATGAATGCAATTTTACAAAACTGAAGAATGGAACAATACTTTTTGAGACCATATACTTCTTTTAAAAGCGAAGATAATATAAGTTGTCTTCGCTTTTTTTATCCCCCTTTTATACTATTTTCATTAAAATGCTACATTAAACAGCGCTAATAAAATGATTAAGTTCAAGACGACAAAAGCAGTCATATCTGTAGATACGACGAATGAACAACTGTTCTTTCATAAGTAAGAATTTCGACGTTGAAGTCGAAATAAGTTGTGAACCGAAACTTGAAGTTTCTGATGGGATGCAACACAGAAATTAATCATCTTAGTAACCTGAGTTCGGGATTAATTGCGAAAGCAAAAATTAAAAGAAACGTTTTATTCAAGGAGTTTTGTTGAAAATGTGGCGAGCTACATTGAAATAAAACAACACAGAAGAAAGTGGAATGCTTTGATTTCCTTTAAAATTTTTAGTCCAAAGATTGATTTTCAAAATCAGATAATGTTTAAAGTCGATATGATTCATTGACAATAATGTGCATACAATACAATCAATTGCGAGCTAGTAATCCCGAACTCAGGTTAGTAGATAGATATGTGACATTTTGGAGTGCAAATAGTATTACTTGACTTCTAACCAGAGTCATGTTGTAGTGCTTTGTTATAGAGCCGACAACTCTTAGGTTAAATAGTATAAAACCAAAGCGAATTCGACTAAGTAAAATAGGCTAAATAAAAAAACCCAGTGAATGCAAATTCACTGGGTTTTTTTATGTCTATGTTGCTATTGCAACTGTAGATTATTGATTTACACCAAGAGCTTTAAGTGTTTCAAAGTCTAAGTTACCTACAGGAAGGTTATTATCTTTTTGGAACTTAACTAAAGCTTTCTTAGTCTGACCACCGAATTGATTATCAGCTGGTCCAGGATTATAACCTCTTGAGATAAGAGCATTTTGTACTCTTCTCACTAGGTCAGCAGTAACATCCGTATCACATACTACAGCTCTCCATTCAGTAAAACCACCTTTCTTTACTAAGTTAGTTTTTGTAATTGTTCTATACTCAGCAGGAACATCAATAGTTCTTGTTGAAGCTGGAGAAACTAGTTTTTGATAAGATCTTGTTTCATACTTTGCAGCGATATCATTTGTATTTGAAGATGCAGCAGAAGCTAATTTTTGGTAAGATCTAGTAGTATATTGTGCAGGTACTTCAGTTGACTGAGTTGTTGCGTCAGAAACTAATTTTTGATAGCTTCTTGTCGTATATTGATCACAGTTTCCTGATCCACCACAGCTTGATACTAATTCGATTCTTCTGTTTGCAGCTCTTCCTGATGCAGTTGCGTTGTCAGCAATAGGACTAGATTCTCCCATTCCTTCATAACTTAATCTGCTTGCAGGAATTCCCATTTCCACTAATACATTATATACTGTTCTTGCTCTTCTTTGAGATAAAGCTTGGTTAGCAGCATCTCCACCTTGAGAATCAGTATGGCCTACTATTCTAGCAGTACAATTTGCATCTGCTTTAAGTTTATCAGCAGCACCTGCGATTACACTTCTAGAGCTTCCTATTAATTCAGCAGATCCTGATGCGAAATTAACTCCTGATAAAGTAGAAGAATTTCCACAAGGCATTGTTTCTGGAGTTGGAGTTCCAGCAACTGTGTATGATCTTTGTGTATATACTGCAGGTACATCAGTAGTGTTGCTTGATGCAGGAGAAGCTAACTTTCTATACTTTCTTGTAGTATATTGAGCAGGTACGGTTACAGACTCAGTAGTTGCATCCTTAACAATTTTTTGGTACGTTCTAGAACCATATTTAGCAGGTACCTCCGTTGTGTTTACAGATGCAGGAGTTGCTAATTTTTGGTAAGATCTAGTTTCATATCTTGCTGGAACATCAATTGTCTCAGTAGTTGCAGGAGAAGCTACTTTAGTGATTGTTCTTGTTGTATAAACAGCAGGAACTTGAGTTGTGTTAGCTGAAGCAGGAGAAACTAATTTTTGGTAAGATCTAGTTTCATACTTTGCTGGTATTTCAGTAACCTGAGTTGAAGCAGGAGAAACTAATTTTTGGTAAGATCTTGTGCTATATTGAGCAGGTACATCAATTACTCTTGTACAATCGCTACCTGTATCAGTATATCCACTATCACATCCTACTCTTTGAGTTTTAGTGATTGTTCTATATTGAGCAGCAACCTCAACTAAACACCATACTAAACAATCATCTGGATTAGCAGATAAACAGTTTTTATCAGCTTTTTTCTTTACCCACTTTGTTGAAGCAGGAGAAACCTCGATTTGCTCAGTTACTGTTTCATATTTAGCAGGTACTCTTTCTATTTTTGTAGACGCTTCTTTAGTAAGAACTTGCTCAGTTACAGTTTCGTATTTGGCAGGTACTACACTTAAAGTAGAAGATGCTTCTTTTACTAATACTTGCTCAGTTACTGTTTCATAAACAGCTGGAGTAATCGTAATTGTACTGTAAGCTTCTTTTGATAATACTTGCTCTGAAACAGTTTCATATTTTGCTGGCTTAATTACTAATTTCTTAGTTGCTTGTGCCGCTAATACTTGCTCAGTTACTGTTTCAAATGTTGCTGGAACTACAGATAATGTCGTATAAGCTTCTTGCTCTAAAACCTGTTCTGTAACTGTTTCGAAAGTTGCTGGAACAACTTTTAAAGTTGTATAAGCATCTTTTACTAATACTTGCTCCGTTACATCTTCGAAAGTTGCTGGAGTAGTAGTAATAGTAGTGTAAGCTTCTTTTGATAATACTTGCTCAGATACTGATCTAGGGTTACATGATGCTGTAGTTACAACATCTCCATCAGCATCTCTTGTAGTTGAAAGAGAAACACTTCCTCTTCCTCCTGCAGTTAATCCACCGTTGTTGTCAGTGGCAGTACCTCCACCTCCGTTATCATTACATACAGCTCTGATACCTTCTGCGAAAGTTTTTGCTAATACTTGCTCTGTTACAGTTTCGAATTTTGCTGGAACAACAGTTAATGTGTTTCCAGCTTCTTTTGCTAAAACCTGCTCAGTTACAGTTTCGAATTGTGCAGCAACAGCGCTTAGCTGTGTACCTGCTTCTTTTGATAGTACTTGCTCAGTTACTGTTTCGTATACAGCAGGTACAACTTCAACTCTTTGTGAAGCCGCTTTTACTAATACTTGCTCAGTTACTGTTTCGTACTGATCTTGGATCAAACATCTTGCATAACATTTATTTGTTTCTGCATTCGTTAGATCACTTGATGGTTGTGCTATCGCTACTACAGCAAATAACGCAAACAATAAAGTTAATGTAGAACTTAGTCCTCTCATAATCAAATATGAATTTTGCAATTAAAAAAAAATTGGATTGTTAGTAATATATTAATACATGTCAAAATAGACACGTTATAGGTTTGTTGCTGCCTACCATTGTAAACAGACGACAAAAGTATTAATTTATCTTTGGAAAACATAGGAAGTATTTATTTATTAACAATGTATCTATGAGATTTTTACTGAATTCTATCAAAGGAATTACTTCCCCTTTCTTCGATAAAATTTTTATCGATTCTTTTTTTGTGCTGTAAGAGATATTGCTCTCATTTTTTAAAAGAATCACATTGTCAATTTCATTAATATCTAAATTATTCTTCTTCATTAATTTAGATTTAATCTCTAAAATATCTTCTTCCGAAAATGGTTCGTTTTGTGCTTTCACTTTAAATAGCTTCCTATTTAAAATTCCACTACTAAGAATTCCCAAAAGCGTTTTTTCGTTCCCTAAAAAATTTTTTATTGAATAATAAATATCTTGTTCATCTAGTTGAGAAAATCGCTCAATAAATAACTTTTTATCCTTTTTTATCATCTCCATGCCATAATCTTTCTCAAGAAAATGAAGTAATCTAGGTGACAATTTTTGAATAACATCCTGATTTTTATTTTTCACTTCATTTTTTACCGTCCGAATCCATTTTGTGAGAAGACTCTCTGCACTGACTGACGTTTTATGCAAATAAACTTGCCAATACATAATTCTTCTTGCTACTAAAAACTTCTCGACACTGTGAATACCTTTTTCTTCAACAACAAGCTCATTATGCTTTACATGTAACATTTTTATGATTCGATCATAGCCTATTACTCCTTCTACTACCCCCGTAAAAAAACTATCCCTTGATAAATAGTCTAAACGATCCATATCAAGTTGACTACTGATCAACTGATGGAGAAAATGCTTAGGGTATCTGTTTTCAAAAATTTCTATCGCTAAGGTAATTGGTGCACCATATTCTTCCTCAAGAACTTTCATAAATTGGATCGAAACATATTCGTGTGATACCTGAATTAATTCATATTCTAGTGCATGTGAAAAGGGCCCATGACCTATATCATGTAATAAGATACCAATAGAAGTTGCAATTGCTTCTTCTTCTGTAATTTCTATGCCTTTACTTCGCAACGATTGAATGGCCTGCGTCATAAGATGTAGTGCACCCAAGGTATGGTGAAATCGAGTATGCACTGCTCCCGGGTAAACAAGATGAGATAAACCCATTTGGGAAATTCTCCGTAGCCGTTGTATATAGGGATGATCAATTATGTCATATAATATATCATATGGAAATTGAATAAATCCATAAATAGGATCATTAATTAGTTTCCTCTTATTCATACAACGCAAAGGTACAATTCATTTTAATGTTCTCCTTCCTTTCCTTTCTTTTTGGGCTCGAGCCCAAAAAAAATAAACCCGCAATATGCAATAGAACTTCGTGATGAGATCTTTAATACTGAAGAAATAACAACTTTTATGAATGAATCATAGCCATCGCTACAGTGAGTGAGCAAAAGTTGGCGTAGCCTTTATATCAAAGGCAGTTTAGGTCATAATAGATTTTCTATTGCAGAGAGCGGGATAAATGTTCAAAATTTTATTCTAAAATTTAATTCCCTTTATCTTTTGTAGATCATAATAGATCACTCATCTTCGTCGTTCTTTCGTTAAATAAAAATCAATATATGAGCGAAGTAAAAATCCTATGGGCTGATGATGAAATCGATTTGTTAAAACCGCATCTACTCTTTCTTAAAAATAAAGGATATGATGTTCTTACTGTTACAAATGGTAATGATGCACTTGAAGAAGTTGATCTCGTTGATGATATCGATGTGATCTTTTTAGATGAAAGTATGCCTGGACTTACTGGACTAGAAACATTAACTAAAATTAAAGAAAAAAAACCTTCTATTCCTATTGTCATGATTACTAAAAATGAAGCAGAGGACATTATGGAAGAAGCTATAGGCTCTCAGATTGACGACTATCTCATAAAACCAGTCAATCCAAATCAAATTTTACTTACGCTCAAGAAAATAATTGATAATAAAAGATTAGTGCACGAAAAAACTGCTTCCGACTATCAAATGGAATTCCGTAAAATTATAATGGAGATCAACTCCGTAAATACGAAAGAGGAATGGGCCAATACCTATAAAAAGATAATAAACTGGGAGTTAAAACTTGATGATAGTAATGTTGATCAGATGGGGGAAATTCTTCATATGCAAAAAACAGAAGCAAACGCAGGTTTTTCTAAATTTATTGATAAGGAATACGAAAATTGGTTGAGAAATCCTGACAATGCTCCAGTCATGTCTCATACATTATTTAGAAAAAAAGTTTTTCCATTATTAGATGATAAACCTACGGTCGTATTTCTTCTTGATAATTTAAGGTACGATCAATGGATGGTGATCTCACCGATAATTAACGAATACTATCGAATAGTTGATGAAGATTATTTTTTCAGTATTTTACCTACTTCAACTCAGTATAGCAGAAATGCTATTTTCGCAGGAATGTTACCTGGCGAAATTGCAAAACATTTTCCTGAATGGTGGCTTAATGATAATGACGAAGGAGGTAAGAATATGAAGGAAGCAGAGTTGCTTGAAACACAAATTAATCGAATAATACGAAGGGAAATAAAGCATGACTACGCTAAAATAACGAAAGTAGCACATGCAAAAACTATGAGTGACAATGTATTAAATTATTTAAATAATGATCTTACAGTCGTTGTCTACAATTTCATCGATATGCTATCTCATGCAAGAACTGAAATGGAAGTCTTAAAAGAATTAGCTGGTGATGAAAAAGCTTACCGATCACTAACTAAATCATGGTTCCTTAATTCTCCTTTATGGCAAGCTTTTCAAAAATTAGCTGATAAAAATGTACGGGTCGTTGTAACCACCGATCATGGTACAATAAGGGTGAAAACACCAAGTAAAGTCATTGCAGATAGGGACACAACTACAAATCTTCGATATAAAGTTGGCAAGAATTTACAGTATGATAAAAAAGAAGTGTTGGAAATTCACGAACCTGAAAAATCAGGTCTTCCTAGACCAAATATGAGCTCGAAATTTATATTTGCTAAGAACGATACATTCTTCTTATATCCGAATAATTACAATTATTATCAAAAGTATTTTAATGATACTTTTCAACACGGCGGGATTTCACTGGAAGAAATGATTTGTCCCATTATGACTCTTGAGCCTCGATAGATGTTAAAGCTATAAATAATTCTGGGTGATCTACAAAAAATGATTTGACTAAAGATCTTGAAGCTAAAAAATAGATTTTTTTACCGAAAGTAGCCTTCTCATGAAAATGTATATAGATAATGTCGAATAAGATTAAATTAATCGTGGACATCTTTTTTACAGATGACCATGGGTATTTAAAAGTCTTGCGGTAATTACTTACATAAATATTGTTAGTATCTGCATCTACCCGCTTTAAATTTCCAGTTGTTAGATAAAATAGGACAATAAATATAATATACACCCCTAGCATAATAAGACGTGTTGTAGGGTTTGCTAATAATGGGGAATCATTGATTGTAATTAAAAATGATCCTATGACCACTGAACCGAAAAATACGATATATACTAGTGGAATAAATAATTTCAAAAAAATGGTTAAGTTGCTGGACAGCCTTCTCATGTTTCTTCAACTTGAAGTTTTTTAAATACCCGCTTTGAAATCAATATGCTAATTTCATATAATAAATAAAGTGGAATACATATTAATATTTGACTTACAACATCAGGAGGAGTAATAACGGCAGATAAAATCAGTAATACAACATATGCATGTCTTCTATACGTTTTCAAAAAATTCGGAGTAATAACCCCTATTTTAGTTAAAAAGAAAACAACTATTGGTAATTGGAATAAAATACCTGCAGGGAAAGTAAACATTGTTAAATAAGAAACGTATGAGCGTAATGTGGAAGTAGCTGAAACAGCATTTTCTGCAACACTATAGTTTGATAGGAAAGATATTGCAAAAGGAGCAATAATATAATATCCAAACATAATTCCTAAGATAAATAGAAAACTACTAACACCTACAAATCCTCTTGCATGTTTCTTTTCATTATCATAAAGCCCTGGTTTAACAAAACGCCATACCTCCCATATGATATATGGCATTGCAACCGCTATGCCTAAAAAAATACTAACCTTTATATGCATGAAAAACTCCTCACCCAATTCTTGCCTTATAAGCTCAAGCTTGGGAGCTTTTAAACAAGTCGCATCTGATATTCTGCAAAACAATTTATAACTGAAAAAATCAGGTGATTTGGGAGCAAAAATTATCCTCTTAAACACTGCTTGTCCAAGTGAGAAAAATGCTACTCCTGATACGATAACAGCAATCACCGACCTTATGATATGCCATCTGAGCACCTCGAGATGATCGAGAAAACTCATTTCTTCTTTTTCTTTCTGCTCTTCTTTTACTTCTGAACTCATAATTGAAGGCAAAAATACGACAAGTCATTGAATTTCCTTCTTGTCCATGGTTTTAATTCTCTTTAATTTATATTTGTGCGATTTTAAAATCATCCATATGGAATTATTACTGTATTTAGGATTGTTTGTTGGAGCGCTCATTGTTTTATTGAAGTCAAGTGATTTTTTCGTAGATGCAGCTGAAAGGATAGGATTAGCTTTCGGAATTTCACCATTTATAATAGGTGTTACGATTGTGGCTTGCGGAACATCTTTGCCAGAACTAGCAACTGGAATTGTGTCCACTCTCTCAGATAATTCTGAAATTGTAGGCGCGACAGTAATTGGGAGTAATATTACCAATATCCTTTTAGTTCTTGGGGTTACGATTGTTTATGCTGGGAGAATTGAGATTTCTCGAAATCTGATGAATTTGGATATGCCGATTCTTTTGATCTCTGCTGTATTTCTCATGTTTACTTTAAGAGATGGTCAATTTTCAATTTTTGAAGGAATACTATTCTGTATAGCATTAGTTGTCTTTATTTTAAGCACTTTTAGTAAAGATGATTCAGAAGATGAGCAAAAAGAAAAGTCACAGTTTCAATGGAAAGATGTATTTATTTTATTGCTTACTGGTGCATTAGTTTCTTTAGGAGCAAGCGGAGTTGTAAAAGCAATTGAAATGATTAGTTTTTTTGCGGGTGTCCCCAAAGACGTAATTTCGCTTACGGTATTGGCTTTAGGAACCTCTCTTCCTGAGGTTGTGGTAAGTGTACAGGCGGCACGCAAAGGAAAACAAGAGATCGCAGTAGGGAATGTCTTAGGGTCAAATATATTTAATACATATGCAGTTATTGGTATTTGTAGGTTGTTTGGTGAACTAAAATTCTCTCCTGAAATTATAAGTATTAGTATACCATTTATGGTTGCCGTCACTTTTATATTTGCACTTGTAACTTATTCAAGACGAATTTCAAGAGCTGAAGGAGCCATGTTGTTGATTTTTTATGGATATTATATGTATCTAGTCATAAAATAAAGTATTATGTTCGGAGATTTAATGGGAAACATGCAGCAAAAGCAGGAAGAACTTCAAAATAAATTGAAGCAAACTATAATTAATTATAAAGAGGAAGGTTATAGTATCGAACTGAATGCATTAAAAGAAATAAAAAATATTGATTTTCCTGAAGAGTTAGTAAACCTTGAGAGAAAAGAAGAATTGATAGATATGTTACTGGTTCATCTTAACAGAGCTATGGCTAAAGCCGATGAAAAAGCAAACAGCGAAAGCTCTAATTTATTAAATGATATGTTGCCAGGTGGTATTGGTGGCTTATTTGGATCTTAAATACGTTAATGAGAGAATTAGTATTAATTTCATTTTTCATTTATTCTACTTGCTTACTTTTTGGCCAACAGCCAATTGCAGAATATAGTTTGGACTGTGATCTATCCGAAGAAAATGGTTTTTTTGATGACATAACTACACCGTTTTTTCCTTCTTGTCAATGTGGAATCGAAGAGGAGAGTTTTGTGTTAAGTGATCAAACAGATTTATCTGCTGATACGATGATTAGCGAGATATTTGCTGATGATTTCGGAATTAGTTTTTATTTCAAAACAAACGCCTCCTCCCCTGTGCAAGAATTAATTAGTGTTGGAGATAATTGTTCAAGTGATAGTACATTTAGAGTGTATTATTTAGAAGGTAGTGGAGAAGTAATAATGGAAATGAGCCAATCAATCCAGCGTACAATTTCTTTACGAGCTACTGTAGACGAAAATAAATGTTGGCAACATATCATAATTTCAAGAAATATAAATGATTTTTTCATCTACATTAATGGAGAACTAAAGGCAGAAGTTAATTCTGCATTTGATATCCAAATAGGAAATAAATTTCCTATAAATATTGGCCATGGTCCCTGTGTGTCTGTCATTTCGAACGAGTTTTTAGGCCAAATTGACGAGTTGAAGTTTTTTAATCAATTTATTCAACAATTTCGCGCTTCAGAATTATACATCCCCAATAATGAGATCCTTAGTAGAGATACAACTTTATTTGTTGGAGATGAAATTACCATTAATAGTGTAGGAAATTGCAACAACACAGTCTTTTGGTCTCCAGCGTTAGGTATAAATGATGTTTCATCTGATACGATTTTGTTGGAGGGGATTGAAACGACCGATTATGTTGCATCTTTTACAGATGCTAGTGGGTCTCAATGCATATCAACGGATACAATTAGAATTATCGTGATTGATCCAAATGATCTTCAATGTGATGATTTAATTTTACCAAATGTTTTTACTCCAAATGGTGACGGTATAAATGAAACCTTCCATATCTTAAATGGATTTATTGTTCAAGAATTGAAAACATTTGAAATCTTCAACCGTTGGGGCGAAGTTGTTTTTAGGACAACTAATAAATCCGATGAGTGGGATGGGAATTATAAAGGACAAGCTGTTCAATCTTCTATGTTATTGTATAAGATAGTATATATATGTGAAGGTGAAGAATTAGTCAAAACAGGAAACATTTCAATTTTAAGATGATGTCTAGCCAAATTACTCACATTTCATTCTATTGTTTAGTTGTTTTTACTCTTTTCTTATTCAGTTCATGTAAGGATAAAGTTGACGAAAAATTAATGCCACAAGAAAAAGCAGTAGAAAAGAAGTTAACTTCAGAAGTTCCTGAAAAATCAAATGTCGTGGTAAAAGAATTTTCAATTCAAGAAGAATCGAAAATTGAAGAAAGTCAAGAAGGAGTAAAGACTGAAATTACCCCTACTAAAGTCAAAAAGCAAAGCGATAGGAAAAAAAGTGAGAATGCAGCAAAAAAAGCTGTAGTAGCTAAACCAAAGCCTATTAAGAAAGGCATATTAAGCTTTGACCATACAGAATATGATTTTGGATTCATAGAGGTAGGTGAAATTGTAGATCATACATTTCGTTTTATAAATAAAGGAAATGCACCTATAAATATTTCTAATGCCGTTGCATCTTGTGGATGCACAACTCCTGTTTTTCCATTTTTACCAATAGAACCTGGAAAAAGTGGTAATATTTCGGTCCGATTTAATAGCAAAGATCGATTAGGAGGTCAAAAAGCAACAGTAACGGTATATTCTGATGCAAAACAGAAAGAATTTGAATTGACCCTTTCAGGAGTAATTAGATCTGAAATTGTCAGCCCTGCAGAATTTGTTGATTCCATTAAATAACCCCTATACTCTAAATGTAAACTATTTTACATTGTGTCGATTTGGAGGATCCCCAAGTAAAAAAAATTAGATTTTTCTTCTGTTCGCTATCATTTTTTGTGTCCTATTAGTAGTGTAAATGATTGTGTTGGAATGTTAAAATTATAAATCATTTACATATATATGATTTCTATATATATGGAAATTTGTTATATTTGCAACAGAGAATAGGTCAATTTTTTATGAGCAAACTACGGATACTAAGTTTTGTAGTAATTGTTGCTGTATTATATTCATTTAACTTAAATGATTTTAATACAAATCCCAATATGGATGTAGATACACTTGTATCTATTAACAATGATTCTATTGTCTCTCCTCAAGCTAGTGCAAATGCTGTTGCCATCACCATGTCTTGTCCGCCAACAATACCTTTTGTTTGCGATGAATCTCTTTTTCCACCTTTTAATACTTTCGTGGAGTTTTCCAGTTTCGGTGGTTTAGCAATTTCAGATGATATTACCTGTCCTATTGTCCCAGGAACATTTGCCCTTCTGTCACAAACAGAAGATAACAGCACAATCTGTAAAAGAATCATTAGAACCTACATTATAGAGGATGTTTGTGGTAACACAGCAACTTGTGATCATTATTTAGAATTAGATGATACAGATCCACCTGTATTAACTGCACCTACTCCTATTTCTGAAGTATGCAGCAGCACAACTGAACCGTTTACAACTTTTGCTGAATTCGTAGCAGCGGGTGGCATTGCGGTTGATGTTTGTTTGGATTTAGATAATTTTCTTTTTATAGGAGAAGCAGATACAGGAGGTTGTGAAAATACAATTTTAAGAACCTATGCAGTTTTTGATCAATGTGGTAATTCAGCAACTGTAAATCATGTTATAACAGTGAGTGATCTGGAGGGACCTATTCTCTTTATCCCTGATCTAGATGACCAATGTGGAGATGATCCTGCAATTTCAACACCACCTACTACATTTGATGAATTTCAAGCAGTTGGAGGTACAGCTAACGATAACTGTGGGCTGGATGAATCGTCTTTTGTTATGATCGGTGAATCTACATCAACTTCGGGCTGTGCAACCACAATTCTTAGAACCTTTCAGATAAGCGATTTATGTGGTAATACAGGGTCTCATATACAGACTGTTACAATTGAAGACACCACAGATCCTGTGATAGAATGTCCACCTAGTATTATGTCTGAATGTGATATTTCAGATGTTCCGCCTTATGACAATAGAACTGATTTTGAAGCTGCTGGAGGTGTAATTAGCGATAATTGCGATATAGCTGGTTTTATGCTTATAGCCGAAATTTCCAATGGTTCAAACTGCCCCACACTTTACACAAGAATTTATCAAGTTGAAGATCTTTGTGGAAACACTTCAACTTGTGAACACGTAATTGAAATAGATGATGTAACTTTGCCTGAAATAAGTTGTCCAACCGATTTTATTTCTGTTTGCGACATTTCTGAACATCCTCCTTATCTTAGTTTTTCTGATTTTCAAGATGCCGGAGGAACATCAAGTGATAATTGTACACTTTTAGAAGCTTCTTTTTCATTTGCAGAAATTTCAGATGGTGGTACTTGTCCTGAAACAATCTCAAGAATTTATTCTATCTCTGATTTATGTGGTAACATAGGCACTTGCGTAGAAGTTATTGAAATTGATGATCAAACACTACCTAGCATAAGCTGTCCTTCAGATTTAGTAGCTGTATGTGATGTTTCTGAAACACCGGCTTACCTATCATTTACTGAATTTCAAGCAGCAGGTGGTGTAGCTATGGATAATTGTACTTTAATAGAATCGTCTTTTAGTTATGTGGAGTCTTCTGATGGAAATACTTGTCCAGAGACCATAACTAGAATTTATTCCATTTCAGATTTATGTGGTAATGTGGGTACTTGTGAACAAGTTATAGTAATAGACGATGATGAAAATCCATCCTTAACAGGATTGTCAGATTTTGATGGCCTTTGCTCTATCTTAGATTATCCTCCTTACAATACTTATGCTGAATTAATAGCAAATGGAGGGTCTGCAAGTGATAATTGTGGAATAAATGAAAATTCATTTAGTCTTTTAAGTGAAGTTTCTTCTGGTTCTTGTCCTCAAATTGTTGAAAGGATTTATTTTATTGCTGACGATTGCGGTAATACAGCAACCACTACACAGACTATAAGTATTGACGATACAGAAGACCCTATAATCTCTTGCCCTAGTCCAGTGACAACAGAATGCGAAATTAACGATGTTCCTTCATTTTCATCATTAGCAGAATTTCAAGCTGCAGGAGGAGTGGTTAATGATAATTGCGATATTGTACCTTCTAGTTTTTCTTTGTTATCTGAAACTTCATCTAATTCAGGTTGTCCTGAAGTCTACGAAAGAGTTTATGTTATTGCCGATGAATGCGGAAATACAGGAACATGTACTCATAGTATTACTGTTGAAGATAATATTGGCCCAGTAATGACATCACCACCAAATGAGTTACAAGAATGTGATCTTATTACTTCGCCACCATTTAATATTGTAGATGATTTTATTATTGCTGGTGGATCAATTACAGATAATTGTGAGCTGAATTTCTCAAGTTTTACAATGCTGTCCGAAAATTCAAATGGGTTGAGTTGTCCTGAAACAATTATTAGAGTTTATTATGTTGAGGATCTTTGTGGCAATAGTGCAACGGCTGAACATACTTTAATTATAAATGATACGGAACCTCCTGGAATTATTTGTCCATCCAATTTGTCAGGAGTTTGCGATATATCAGAAATACCTCCTTATAATAATTATAATGAATTCGTATCTGCAGGTGGTGGAACATCAGATAATTGTAGTGTAGATGAATCTTCATTTATTTTATTGAGTGAAACTTCTGCAGGGTCGTGTCCTGAAATTTTTACTAGAATTTATGTTATTTCGGACCAATGTGGTAATTCAACTACTTGCGAACAGTCTATAACTATAAATGATATTGAAAATCCTGTACTCAATTGCCCTTCTGACATGACGGCAGAATGTGATGCTTCGGAAGTTCCCATTTACTCTTCTTTTGCAGAATTTCAAGCCGCAGGAGGTTCTGCATCTGATAATTGTGCAGTAATTGAATCAACTTTTGGATTAATATCCGAAGTTAATAATGGTACAGGGTGTGGAGCAGAAATTATAAGAACTTATGCGATCCAAGATGCTTGTGGTAATCTTGGTACATGTACGCAAACTATTACTGTTGATGATATTATTGATCCCGTAATTTCATGTCCAGCTAATGTTGATATTAATTGTGAAATTTCTTCATATCCATCTTTTGCAAGTTTAGCTGAATTTGAAAGTGCAGGAGGAATGGCCTCTGATAATTGTGGTGTGGATGCAAGCTCTTTTACGATGCTAAGCCAAACAAGTGATGGGAACAATTGCCCAGAGCAATTTACAAGAGTGTATTTAATAGAAGATGATTGTGGTAATAGCGCAACTTGTTCTCAAATAATTACGGTTATTGATGATATAGACCCTGTTATTGTTTGCCCACCAAACCTTACAGCAGTTTGTGATATTAGTGAGTTGATCCCTTATAATTATAGTACTTTTTTAAATGATGGAGGGTCGATTTCAGATAATTGTCAGGTTGACCAATCCTCATTTTCTCTTTTATCAGAAGTTTCAAATGGAAATTCATGTCCAGAAATAATTGTTAGAACATATATCATTTCTGATTTATGTGGGAATACTGCTACTTGCGAACAAACAATTACATTGGACGATAATATAGCACCTGAACTTATTTGCCCTCCCAATCTGAATACAGATTGTTCAATAATTGATGTTCCACCGTATTCCACGTTAGCAGAACTACAAGCTGATGGTGGATCTTACAATGATAATTGTGGAGTTGATGATAGTTATCTAGTTTTATTAAGTGAAAGTTCTGATAAGAACACTTGTCCTGAAACTATTGAAAGAATTTATGAAATTAGAGATCTTTGTGGAAATACCGCAACTTGTTTACAATCAATTATTATCGATGACAGCACCGATCCTATAATTTCAAATCTACCTGATATAGATGTAGATTGTGAAATAGGGAATTTATTGCCATTGCAATATTATCAAGATTTTATTTCTGCTGGTGGAAATGCTAATGATAACTGTGGTATTGATACTTCAACGATCGTATTTCTTTCAGAAGTAGCAAATGGAAATACTTGTCCTATAGAGTATGTTAGGACCTATCAATTATCAGATTTATGCGGTAATAATACTACCTTCACACATACAATTACAGTTGTGGATGTCGAACCACCTGTCTTAGTTAATATACCATCTGATGTTACTTTAGTTTGCCAAGACGTTCCAGATCCTCCTATCATTTCTAGTGGCCCTATGGATAATACAAATCTTGCTTTAAATGGTACTGCAACTCAAAGTAGTACAGCAAATGGCGCTGTTGCGAGTCGTGTAATTGATGGAAATACAAGTGGAGTATTTAGTGGAGGGTCCGTAAATCTTACACAACAACAAGATCATCCTTATGTAGATATTGATTTAGGGAATTCTGAAAGTATTGGTGATGTCGTTGTATGGAATAGAACAGATTGTTGTTTAAATCGGACAAGGCGTGTTTATGTCTTTGCATCAAATACACCATTTACATCTACTGATCCTGATGTCACAAAAAATCAAGCAGGTGTGACGTGGGATTATTTAAATCCAGCAATTGTCGGATCTCATACTTTTGAAATAAATGCAGATGCAAGATATGTAAGAGTTCAATTGGATAGAGATAATCAAAGATTAAGTATAGCTGAAGTACAAATATTTAGTCCTGATGTAATATATGCTACAGACAATTGTCCTGGAGAAACTTCAGTCATTATGACAGAAGAATCAACACAGACATTTGATTTAACTTGTAACTCTGTGATTTATACAGTGACTAGAACTTGGATTGCAACAGATGCTTGCGGAAATACAAATTCAGCTCAACAAGTTTTTGACGTTTCATGTGAATGTTGTAACGATGGAATAGATAATGATGGAAATGGTGCAATTGATGAAGATGATCCGAATTGCCCTTGTAGTGCCCCTGCATTTTCTCTTGATTGTAATAAGAACCAATTCTATTTTATTCCACCTGTTTGGCGAATGAATGAGAACCATAATGGCAATCCTAATATTTATACAAGACCCGCAAGTTTAGTAATTTCAACTCCTTTTGGAAGTGCAAATGTTAATGTTAGAACTGGGGATGGTACAACTTTCAATCAGAATTATACAGTTGTTTCGGGAACCCCAACTGTTATCGATGTTGATGATGACTTTCTTTTACAGACAATAAATAATAATACTGTTCAAGATGATAAAGGCCTTATTGTAGAATCAGATCAACTAGTCCAAGTTATTTATAGGATAGCTGCAAACAATAACAAATTGATGGTTACCATCAAAGGTGAACAAGCACTTGGACAAAGATTTAGAACAGGTAGCCAAACGAATACATGTGGTGATCCAAATGTGGGCAAGAGAGAAAATCATTTTATCTCAGTAATGGCAGTTGAAAATAATACAACGGTTAATTTCAATTTTACTGTCGATATGGAAGGTGTTCCTTTGAATCATAGTGTTTTGCTTGATGCAGGAGAAACTTATTTGATAAAAGATGATGATAATAATGCATCACACACTGGCTCTTTAATTACATCAAATAGACCTATTGCAGTGATTTCAGGTTCTCAACATTCAAGACAATGTTCTGGAGGGAATGGACGTGATGGAGGTGCTGATCAATTAGTTCCTACTTGTATTTTAGGGACAGATTACGTTGTGACAAGAGGATCTGATGATACTAATCCTAGTCCTGCAAATTATGCCAATGTTGTTGCTATTACAGGTAATACAAATGTGTTTATTAACGGTTCGGCAACTCCTGTAGCAACACTAAATGCTGGAGAATTTTATACCTATAATATGCCTGGTCCCAATGGTTCAATTCATTACATTGAAACTTCTCAACCTGCATATCTTTACCAATTTGGATCTGTTCAAAATAATGGTGAAATTGGGATGGCAATAGCAGCGCCAGTGGATGGCTGTAGAGGAGATTCTTATGTTGAATTTTTTGAATTTCCTAACAGTACTCGAAACGAAGCAACAATTATAGTTCCTAATTCCGGATTGAGCAGTTTAACTTTGAATGGTCAGCCTTATACCAATTTTGCGACAGCACAAGCAATTCCTGGTCTATCGGGATATTCTATAGTTCAATTTTTAAACAATGATCTATCGGCTTACAATGTGGTCGAATGTGACGAGTTCTTTACAGCTTCTCAATTCGTTGGGAATTCTTCAGGTGGAACTTTTGGTTATTTAACTAGCTTTAAAGATAAAATTGAAATTACACACCCTGAAACTCTTCAACCAACAGTAGAGTATTTCTTAGATACAATTTGCGGTGGCCAGACATTAGAACATTGTATTATTGCAAATAGCTGTTCTGGAAATCAACAAATTTCTGCTATCATAGACTCACCTGATTCTGGTCCCATAACGATTCCTACTAATTCACTTTGTTTTACTTATGAAGGTTTAGTTGGATTTACTGGAATGGATAATATTACAGTGCAAGTACAAGACGAATTTGGATTTACTCAGCCAGTTTGTTTATCAATGTTTGTTTGTGGAAATCCTCCTGAGATTAGTTGTCCTACTGATTTAGTTGCGGTATGTGATATTTCTGAAGTACCAGCATACGCT
>JAHDGD010000007.1:40675-57162 GCA_020627825.1 Saprospiraceae bacterium | reverse complement strand
ACAGGCTTTATAGTGCGTTCGGTATATTTCGCATTTTTCTTTTTATTGTAATAATTCTCAATATCACCTTCTACCATGAAATAAATCAATTGCCCCACAGGCATTCCTTCGTATACTCTTACGGGGTGAACACATGAAATCTCAAGTGTCCAGGTGTTACAGAATCCTACATCACCTTTTCCTGCTGTAGCGTGAATATCGATTCCTAGTCGACCTATAGATGACTTACCTTCAAGAAAAGGTACGGAATTATGGGTTTCTGTATACTCTTGTGTGACACCTAGGTATAGTGTCCCTGGTTGCAAAACAAAGCCCTCTTCAGGAATAATGATTTCTTTTATTTGATTGTGTTTTTTCGCATCAAGAACTTCATCTGTATATACAGCTAAGTATTTACTTAAATGTACATCATAAGAGTTCGTGCCCAAGCAATTGCGATCATAGGGTTCTATTACTATATCACCTGAATCTATTGCCGCTAAAATCTTTTTATCAGAAAGTATCATCTTTGAACGCTTTTTTGTGCGGCCAAAGGTAATATCTTTGCGTTAATCGAAATCTATATGGCGATAATATTACACGAAAAATTATATCCTGCGGGAGAAATAGGTGTTTGGGAAATAGAAGACCATACGATTCAGTTGTTTGAGCAATTGGAATTAACAGATGCAGAGCGAGAAGAAGTAAGCTCGATGAGTGAACGTAGAAAGAAAGAATGGATATCAGCAAGATGGCTTATTCACAAACTATCAGGAAGAAGTAAGCGTCTAAAATGTATCAAAGATGCCTATGGTAAACCATACTTAGAAGATCATTCTTTTCAGATTTCAATTAGTCATTCACAAGATAAAGTTGCTGTTATTGCCTCACCTTTTAATGTTGGAATTGATATTCAGGAACGAGTTGAAAAGATGGAGCGATTATCTATAAAATTCCAACATCCTACTATAGAATGTTGGGCTCAGAGTTTATTAGACAAGCATATTCTTTGGGGAGCTAAAGAATCTATGTATAAAGCTTGGGGTAAGAAAGGCATTGACTTTAAAGATCAGATGCAGGTGAAGGAAGGAAAGTGGAAAAGCGAGATTTTTTATACCGAAGGAAGATTAAACAAAGGAAACACGACCATGTTATTTGACATACGATGTAAACAAGTAAAGTCTTATATCTTAGTTACGGCAATTGAGAAAACCCGTGAGATAGAAGACATAAAATAGGCATTTTGTGCAGGATGTTTTATCATAAGGTGGATAGCATTGTATCGAGTCGTTTCCTATAAACTGCACCTTAATTATCGAAGAAATAACGACGTTTGTGAATGAATTATAGCCATCTCTATGGTGATTGAACAAAAGTTGGCTTAGCCTTTTTTTCAAAGGCAGTTTAGGTCACAATAGACTTCCTATTTACATTGCAGGTTTAACCCGAATTTTACATTAGACAATTTATTATAGGCATGAACTACGTCAAAATCAACGCTTCTCTGTCGTTTTCTTATGAACCATAGCGATGCTATGATCAATCTTCCAAATCGCCTGATTTTATAGTATTTTCAGCCCTCATAACAAAGCTCTAATGCATATTTTAGGTTTAAACATCTCACAGTAACATAAAGATAATTGGCGAAAAATGCACCAAAACTATACATTTCCGCCAATTATAGGTTTATATTTGGCGTAAATATGTAATTTATATATATTTACCGCCAAATAACGTCATGAATTTAATAGGAAGAACACAAGAAAAGAAGATACTAAGCCATTGCATTGAAGACAAGGCATCACATTTCATTGCCATATACGGACGTAGGAGAGTAGGAAAGACATACTTAATTCGGCAATTTTTCAAGAATAGATTTGACTTTTATGCAACTGGATTAGCACACGGCAACAAACAAGCACAACTCACTAATTTTGGTTTGTCTATCCAAAAAATTGATTCAGAAGCAAGAATAGATGACATTACGGAGTGGATAGAGGCCTTTAATTTGCTGATCAAAGTCTTAGAAAAGAACAATTCTTCAAAAAAGGTAATCTTTATTGATGAATTGCCTTGGATGGATACTCCAAGGTCAAATTTCATAACAGGACTAGAGTACTTTTGGAATAGCTGGGCAAGTGCTCGGAATGATATTCTTTTAATTGCCTGTGGATCAGCTGCATCTTGGATGTTAAACAATCTCATAAACAATAAAGCTGGACTCTTTAATAGAGTCACACGAAGAATCAAATTATCACCATTTACACTATCCGAAGTAGAACTATTTTTAAAGAATAAATCCTATCCAATTGATCGATATCAAATTCTACAATTGTATATGGCTTTGGGAGGAATCCCTTATTACTTGGATCTTGTTGACAAGGAATTGAGCGTAGCACAAAATATACAGAAGCTATTTTTCAACCAGCAAGCCATGCTAAAAGATGAATACTCCATCTTATTCAAATCTCTATTTGGTAGATCTGACATCCATGAAACTATAATCAACGCATTAACAAAGAAAAAAACAGGGTTAACAAGAAACGAAATTCTTCATCAGACCAAGCTAAAAGATGGAGGGAGTCTAACAAGAGTATTGGCCGAATTACACGCAAGTGATTTTATAAGAACTTATCAAAAATTTGGCAACAAAAAAAACAATATGGCCTATCAGCTAATAGACCCATTTACTTTATTTCATCATCGATTTTTGGCGGAAGCACATAATGAAAGTAATTACTGGATAAATCAATTAAACACACCTACTATCTTTAATTGGCAAGGAAATGCATTTGAACTGATCTGCTTGTTACACATCGATCAGATTAAACAGGCATTGGGGATTTCAGGAGTTCAGACATCTGTTTCAACTTGGTGGGGAGAAGGGGCGCAAGTAGATTTAGTTATCGATAGAAAGGATCAAGTAATTAATTTGGTAGAGATAAAATTTTCATTGGACAGTTATACAATAAATAAAGACTATGATGAAAAACTTCGTAAAAAGCTTCATGCATTCCGTGAAGTTACACGTACAAAAAAATCATTATGGATTACGATGTTAACAACATATGGGCTAAAGAAGAATCTATATGCAGGAAATGTACAGAAGAGTATTGTAATGGATGAATTGTTTTGACAGCAGCAAAAACTACCATTCATTAACTTTGCTTAAATTTTAAAAACTCCACTTAGATAATCTGCATTTAATTATACGTTTATAATTGCATACAAAGTTAACAAGTGCTAAATAACAAAATCATGGAAGCAAAACTGATACATAGAAAATTAAGAACTTTCGAAGACAAAAGTCATTTTAAGGCATTTATCCAGATCGTAAACTCCCTAGTTCCTATCCTACTTCTAGTTGTGTTATCCTTTTATTTATACTTCAATTTTAGTTATTATTGGCTATTGCTAACAACACCAATAACATCTGCATTTATGGTAAGACTTTTTATGATTTATCACGATTGTGGACATCAAAATTTCACATCAAATCGGAAGTTCAATTCTATTCTGGGTCATTTTTTAGGTTTTGTTTATTTAGTACCATTTCCAGTATGGAGTCATTTTCATAATAAACACCACGCCAATGCAGGAAACTTAGATGAACGAGACATCTTAGATTTAATCACTTTAACAAAAAAAGAATACAAGAATTTAAATCCTACATTAAAATTCTGTTATAGATTCTATAGATCTTTTATCGGTAGATTTTTATTTACTAATCAATTTGTATTTTTTGTAGGTTTTCGCATACCCTCTTCTATATTCGGTAATAAAGGGAGTCGTTCCATTATTATTTACAATATTTTATACATACTATTTTTTTGGCTTTTAAGCTTTACAGTAAATTTATGGGATGTCTTCCTCGTGTTATTTCCCATTTATTATTTGACCTTTGGTATAGGTAGTTTTTTGTTTTATTTACAACATACTTTTGAAGATGCATACTGGGAACGAAAAGAAAATTGGAATTTCAATGATGTGGCGTTTAGTGGAAGCTCATTTTGGAATGTACCAAAGATAATTCATTGGTTTTCTGGAAATATTGGTTTTCATCATATACACCACTTAAATTTATCGATACCGAATTATAATCTACCTGCTGCACACAATTGGCTAAAAAAAACAAACATTCCCATTCGTCATATCAGTTTACTGGAATCCCTTACTTTAACTAGATACAATCTTTGGGACGAAGAAAATAAAAGAATGATTGATTTCTAAAGAGTTTTAATTGAAATCAGCATTATGAAATAAATTCGGAATGAAAAACATTATTATTGCATCATCTAAACATTCTTAATCTTGAAAAATATCATTCTTTTATTTCTTTGTTTCTTCCTCTTTGTTTCTTGTAAAAAAGGATCACCTGAGCAACCCATAGTAGAAAATGAAGTTATCGAAATTGAAAAAGACTTTGTTGACTTTTACGAAACATTTCACATCGATTCTATTTTCCAGTTGTCATCAATCAACTTCCCCTTACATGCACCTGGCGATTCCATCACATGGACTGAGCACAATTGGATTCTTCATAAACCTTTTGATGATTTTGATGGAAAATTCAGAAGGGAATTTACACCTGCTGGAAAAATTATGCTGGAAAGAATTTATGATGCGAATGGCTTCTTTAACATGCACCGAAGATGGGCTAAGCTAACTGATGGTTGGAAATTAATGTATTATAAAATCGACGCTTACAATCCTCCTGAACAAGAATAACATAGTTTTCTATTCTTTTTGGACGAGAAATAAAACTTGTTGCCCCTCTCTTACACATATCTCTCCTTTTACAACCACTCCATGGGGAATATCCACTCTTGAAGTGTCCAAAATGGATAAGCCAGGCGATTGCTCTATTTCCTGAGACCGTCGAGTAATTCGATCTCTTTCCCTTGAAATGTAGACTGAACTAGTCAAATCAATGTTCGAATTTTTATAAATGCTCAACGCATTTTCTTTTTGGGTTAAACCCAAATGAATTGCTTGCTGCTTACACACTTCTCCTGGATTACCCTGATACCTTTCCGGAATAAAGAAAAAATTAAAGATTATTCGCATGACCAATACAGCAGCAATAAAGGATAAAAGACGGATTGACTTAAAACGGGTGTAACATATAAATATACCTACTAAAACAACTAAGCCAACACCCATCTTGATATATCGATACGGAATATCTACATCCATCGTCTCTTTTAACACAATAAAAGAAGCAAGCAACATAGCGGCAAATACCACTTGAGTTAATCGGATATATACAACATATAGCTTAGAATGTTCGTCGTAATGCTTTTTATGTAGATACAGAAATATACTGAATACCAAGGGAACAAGCATCAGGATATATCGAGGATAAACTTCCACACTTACCCAATACACTATTATGTTAATGATAAATACAATTCCACAATAACGCAAAAAAGAATTTTCCTTAATGAGTAGTAAGGACTTACGTCCAAATAGGTATACAACCATGAAGGTCCAAGGTAAAAAATGATAGAGATTTTCAAAAGGATACGTAAATAAATGCAAGATAAATTGAACGTAATCATACTGCTCATGGATAGCCGTCCGTCGTGTAGATTGATCCAATAAACCGTTCAAGGTTTCCTCCATATTTGCCTGACTGTTATATAGTATATAGTATGTCCCTACAATTCCTATCCAAAGCATTAACCCAGCTACATGTGCAACCGAAAAAAGTCTTTTCCATTCTTTTTGACTGATGAAAAGAGCTAATAAGGTTAAGGCCTGAAATAATAAAGATGGAAATCCTTTCATTAAAAACCCTACAGCAGTTAAGAGGTAACTGAAAATAAATAAACGAATCCATTTCTTCTTTTGAAAAGCATGGTAAATGACCATAAATGACCAAAACGTAAACATGGAATAGGAAATATCAATGTAAGCCAACATACTATCCCAAAATAATATACGTCCACACGTCAAGAACATCAAAGCATTGATAATACTATACTCTGTTGAAAAATGTTTCTTCGAATAATAAAAAATTATATACCCGAAAATGGCTAAAAACAAAATATTGGGAATACGTGCACTCCATTCATTTACACCTGCTATAGAAAAAGAAGCATATAAGAAATAATTGTAAAGGGGCGGTTTTGCTCTATATTCTTCCCCATTCAGAGTAGGTACAATAAAATTGCCCGAAAAATCCATCTCCATTGCTACCAAGGTCCGAATTGCTTCATCATCATTAAGTGGCATCATACCAAGATTAATAAGAAATGCAGGCAACGCCACAATAGCAATAACAAAGTACCAAAACTCTTTTCTGGATGGGTGCATGTTTACGATTTAATATACCTTATTTCTGTACAATTTTCTTTCGTAAATATCTTTTGGGCGTAAGCCTGAAGTTCTTCAGCAGAAATAGAGGTATAATATTCCATTTGTGTATTGACCATATCTGTATCACCCAAAAACGTATAATACCCTAAATTGATGGCCTTATTCAAAATACTAAGCTCACTGTATACTTGAGCTGATTCGATTTTGTTGATCAATTTTTCAAGCACCTGACTTCCCAACTTTTTTTCCTGGAGAAGATGCAATTGTCTCCATATCATATCGTAAGCCTCGTCCATATCGCGCTCTCCATTTATCTTTGCTTCTATTACCAATAAGCCTGCATCTGTTGTTCCTGTAACATAAGCATCTATAGTTGTAAAATAATCCGTTGCCTTATATAAATTCACATGAAATAAAGAAGATCTCCCATTCGCAAGAACATCGCTTAAAAGATCTGCTTTATAGTAATCTACATCCATCCTTTCTCCCATCCTAAAACCCATAAAAATAGCTTCTACAGGAACATTAGCTTTCACAATTTTCTGACGATAATTGGTTTGCAAAGGTTCGTCTTCATATTCAACCCTTACCGCATCTAGTCTAGGTTCATCAATAGGGAAATAGGCTTTTACCAATTCTTTTACTTCTTCCAATTTCACATCACCAACTATGGAAAGTATAGCATTTGAAGGTCTATAGAATTCCTTGTAGAATTGCTGGACATCTTGTAAAGAAGCTTGTTCAATGTGCTCAACATTTTTACCTATTGTCGGCCAATTATACGGATGTTTTCTAAAAACTTCATCAGACATATGATGCCACATATCCCCATATGGCTGATTCAAACAAGTTTCCTTGAATTCTTCAACTACCACTTTTTTTTGTACATCAAGATTGTGCTGATCAACATTCAAATGCATCATTCGATCTGATTCAACCCATAAAACGGTTTCTAAATTTTCTTTAGGAACTACATTATAAAAATTCGTCATATCCGAATTCGTAAAAGCATTATTTTCTCCTCCTGACATCTGAATTGGTGCATCATAGTCTGGAACATTTCGACTACCACTAAACATCAAATGTTCGAATAAATGAGCAAAACCCGTTTTCGAAGGGAGTTCGTCTTTGGAACCTACACCATATAAAATATTAATGGCGACCATAGGTGTCGTATTATCTTCGTGCACTATCAATGTCAATCCGCTAGGAAAATGAATTTTCGTATATGGAATCATAGGCTCAAAGTTAGTACATTTATAAGGCTTCTGCTACTCTTATTTAATTAAGAAATTGTTTAAAAAAAATCATATTAAAATAATATATATTAGTAAAATCGCAATATCTTCGCAGCTTATTTAAGCTCATGAGAGAATTCGACAGATTACTAATCACCTCAGCGCTCCCTTACGCAAATGGGCCTTTACATATTGGTCACTTAGCTGGAGCTTATTTATCTGCTGACATCTATGCGCGTTTTATGCGGATGATGGAAAAAGATGTTCTTTTTGTTTGTGGAAGTGATGAAAATGGCGCGGCCATTACCATAAGGGCAAAAAAAGATAGAGTTGAACCTCAAAAAATTGTCGACACCTATCATACATTATTCAAAGATACGTTCGAACAGATGGGACTCAGTTTCGATGTGTACCATCGAACCTCCTCTGCTCTACACCATGAAACAGCTCAAGAATTTTTCATGGATTTGTTTAAAAAAGGTGAATTCATTGAACAAGAGAGTGAGCAATTTTTTGATGCAACTGCAAATCAATTTCTTGCTGATAGGTATGTAATGGGTCAGTGCCCAAACTGTGATTATGAAGAAGCGTACGGTGATCAATGTGAAAACTGTGGTTCTTCGTTGAATGCAACCGATCTTATACATCCAAAGTCTACTATTTCAGGAAATATCCCTCAACTTAAGAAGACAACTCATTGGTATTTACCTCTTGATAAGTATGAATCTTGGTTGAAAGAATGGATCAACAATGGTACAGTAGATGGAACAGAACTTCATCGTCCAGAAGACTGGAAAAATCACGTTCTAGGACAATGCAAATCATGGATTGAAGGTGGTTTAAATCCACGTTCCATGACTAGAGACTTGAACTGGGGTGTTGATGTTCCATCTGAAATTAATGGATCAGAAGGTAAAAAACTATATGTCTGGCTTGATGCCCCTATAGGCTATATTTCAGCCACGAAAAAATGGGCGGAAGAAAATGAGAAAGAATGGGAACCTTACTGGAAAGATGATAAAACGAAATTAGTTCATTTTATAGGAAAGGATAACATTGTTTTTCATTGTATCATTTTTCCAGCTATACTAAAAGCACATGGAGATTATATTCTTCCTGAAAATGTTCCTGCAAACCAATTCATGAATCTTGAAGGTAGAAAAATTTCTACTTCGAAAAATTACGCTGTTTGGGTTCATGAATATCTGAAAGATTTTCCTGATCGTCAAGACGAACTCAGGTATTACATGATAAAATCCATGCCTGAACAAAAAGATAGTGAATTCACATGGAAAGGTTTTCAAGACGCTAACAACAATGAATTAGTCAATAACTTAGCTAATTTTGTAAATCGAGTCATTGTATTAACCAATAAATACTATGATGGAATTATTCCTGAATTCGACATGGATATGGAATTTGAATCCGCTGGGGAAGATGGTCTACCTGGATTTCATGATGGCGAGTTATTAGCCCTATTCGATTTACTCCATGAATTATCTGATCATATCCGAGCGTACAATTTCCGAGAAGCTCTGAAAGTAGTTATGGCTATTTCTTCAAGAGGAAATCAATTGTTGCAATTCAATGAGCCATGGAAATTGGTGAAAGATGAAGAGAATGAAGACAAAGTGAAAACCATAATGAATCTTGCTTGTCAACATGTAGCTGCGCTTCGAATAGCTTGTCGTCCATTTCTTCCTTTTACATCGGATAAATTAAGCGAATTATTAGGTTTACCAGCTATAGAAGAAAAAGATGAATTCTTATTGATGCAAGATAATCTTGCAGAAGGATTTCCTATAATGGAAGCAGGACATAAAATAGGAAAAGCATTTCATCTTTTTTCTAGATTAGATGATAAAGCAATAGAAGGTCAGCTCTCGAAGTTAAAGGAAATGTCTTTTGAAGATTTTAAAAAACCAACAGCTAATACTTCCGCTAAAAAAGAGACAAAATCTGCTGTTGCATTCAATGATTTTACAAAACTTGATATCCGAACAGCTACCATCTTAACTGCAGAAAAAGTCAAAAAAGCCGACAAACTTTTAAAACTTGAATTGGATTTAGGTACTGAAAAAAGAACAGTTGTAAGCGGTATAGCAGAGCATTACTCAACTGATGAAGTTGTTGGCAAACAAGTCAGTATGATTACGAACCTTGAACCGCGAAAAATTCGAGGTGTTTTATCACAAGGAATGATTCTCATGGCTGAAGACAATGAGGGAAAGCTTTGTTTCGTTAGTCCTGAAAAACCTTGGACAAATGGGGCCAGCATCCGTTAAAGCTATATTTTCACATTCTAAATTCCCTTTATTCTTTAATATTGGTCTTTTCCTTATAGGATGTGTTTTAGTAGTTCCAGCCAGTATAGTCCTGTTGAATGAACCTTTCTGGGGATATCATCCCTTATCCTTTTTCTTAGGCTGTTGGATGATACTGTCTGCCATTATCTCATTCTTTTCCAAAAAGAAAAATACTTCCTATTTCTTACTTTCATCTCTATCAGGTGTATTGCTTTTTCTCGGCTTTCCTGATCCTAGTATTACTCCCCTCTTATTCGTTGGATTTATCCCTTTACTTTATATAGTTGAAAAAGTACTTGAACAAGAGAAAAGAATACGCATAGCTTTTAGATATGCTTATTCTGCATTTTTAGTATGGAATATTCTATCCACTTTCTGGGTTGCAAATACGAGTTTCCTGCCAAGTGTGGTTGCATTTACGTTGAATAGTTTATTTATGACTATTCCTTTTATGTGTTATGTACATTTCAGAAAAAGATTCAAATTAAACATCAGTCTTATTGCATTTATAGCATTCTGGTTGGCATGGGAAATGATTCATTTAAGATGGGAAATCAGCTGGCCTTGGTTAACGCTAGGAAATGCATTCAGTAGTCGATCATTATGGATACAATGGTATGAATATACAGGTCACTTAGGAGGAAGTGTATGGATTTTAGCTATGAATGCCCTCATTTTCAAAGTAATCCAAAATGTTAGAACAGGAGGAAAAATATCGCCTTCTAATCTATTCTACCCTGTCTTTTTACTCATGACGCCTATTTTTATTTCTTTCTTTATCTTTTTCGGATATCAAGAAAAAGGAGAAACAATTCACACCACGATTGTTCAACCGAATTATGAACCACATTACCAGAAATTTAAAGTTTCACAAAGGTCTCAACTCAATCAATTCAAGGAATTAGTTTTTGAAACGGCGACTGATTCAACCGATTATATTGTATTTCCGGAAACCAGCTTTGGCTTAATTAATTTAGACGAATTTGCGTCAGACGGTAGGATTAATGCGCTTTATAACATGCTCGATTCGTTTCCTCAAGCGCATTTGATAACAGGATTATCGACTTATAGACTTTATGAAGAAGAACCTGAAGATGTTCCCAATGTAAGAGACGTTTCGAATGCTTCTGAATCTCGTTTTATTCAAGTTCAAAATAGTGCAGTTGAGCTTGTAAATAGATCTACTCCATATGGTCTACATGTAAAAGGAAAATTAGTACCAGGCGCAGAAATTTTTCCATACTCTAAATTACTTTTCTTTTTCGAACCTATTGTTAAGAAAGCAGGCGGATCTGTAGCAGGACATGCAAGAAGTAAAGTACCCACCGTTCTGGAAAAAGGAAAAGCAAAAATAGCACCATCTATTTGTTATGAAAGCATCTATGGATATTGGATGCGAAAATACGTAACCCAAGGTGCAAATCTCATTTTTGTTATCACGAATGATGGTTGGTGGGACAACACACCAGGGCATCGACAACATCTTGCCTACAGCATTCTAAGAGCGATAGAACTTCGTCGATCGATCGCTCGATCTGCAAATACAGGAATTAGCTGTGTCATCAATCAATACGGACAAGTTTTTCAACCACAAGCATACAACACTAAAGCTGCTTTTAATGCAAGTTTAAAAGCGAATAACGAATTAACCTTTTATGCAAAATATGGTGATATTCTAGGCAGAATATCTTGGTTATTAAGCTTTGTTTTTATTTCATTTATTATAAGAAAATCTGTGGTGGAGAAACGGGAACAAACCAGCAGTAAAACTTCTGAGTGATCTACCATAAGAACTTGTCACACCTTCCTCCCTTAGATGGATTGATAGCACTATAGTTTGTCCACAATTCAATTTCTAAAAATTACAATTAAAAGAGATCTTTTTCGTTTGTTCAATTATTCTTAGGATAAAGCAATAACCCTTGGTTAAAATAGTTCTAAATAGCGTGAAAACCATATTGCAAAGTAACCAACGACAACTAATTCTTCCTTCACTTTTGACTCATCAGCAGTCATCTGCCCATCAGATACAGCTACCCATATTTCATCAATTGAATATTCATACACTTTCGAAAAGGAAATAACGAGATTTATGTTAAATACTAAAGCTTAACAATCAGTACCGCCCATTAACACCACTCATGAGCCTACTCTTACTTATTTGTTAAACTGAAGTTATAATCTCTCGTTATATTCCTTTTCTTTTTGGGCTTTAAGCCCAAAAAAAAATGAAAGTATTCCCAAAAAAAATGATCTAGCTGTTCTCGTTATTCCGAAAATCTAGCATACCCCTTTCGAGTTTGCTTTTTAACTTTATAATAAGTGTCCAATCCACTAACGCACACTCCTGTTTCATTTCCAAATCGAATATGACCAGTATCCTCTATCAATTCTTGACCCAAATGAATACATTCTATTCGTCCTACTATAAAAATGGTTTTATTACACGCAATCTCATGTGTTTCTTCCAATCGCAAACCTATTTGTAGAAAACTTTCTTTCACAAACGGTGCTTCAAATCCTTTGTAAAAAAAAGGTGTGAAAGGTAAATGATCAAACTCTGAAACGTTCTTCGGATACTTAGCTGAACTCATATGAGCAGCTTCTATATGTTGTGTTGAAAAATGATTAATAGTAAAAGAATTAGTTTGAATAATATTTGTATATGTGTGTCGTTCGACCGTTAATGGGCGCATAAGAAATCCCATAACCGCTGGATTAGCACCTACATGGCATATAGAATTGAATATGGCTAAATTAGAAACGCCATCTACCGATTTTGTTCCTATAAGATGAGCTGTTTTTACACCTGCTAAATGATTAATCAGATTGACACGATACCGAGCATCAAACTGTTCTATCTCTTTTCTACTAATTGTTATGTTTCCCATACATTTAGCAAAACAAAAATGGGCTGAAATAGATTAGTGAAAATAATGGAATTGAAATAATACCGATACTAGTATTTCAAAAAATTCTGTTTCAGGTAACAATACGATACTAATTCTTTTGCAAAGAATTACTACCCGTTACATTTATTGAACCATTCGTATTTAAAAGCCCATCGGCACTGGATCCTGCATTAATTTCAACATTATTCATGTTCAAAGTTCCTGAATTCTTTACCACCTCATTCACTGTCGTTGTATTTTCTAAAACAATGTTATTTAGAGTGAGACTTTGACTAGCTAATACCTCAAGAAGTGCTTCAGAAGAAGAATTCAATAAAGTAACAACCTGACCATTTCTTCCCGACATGATTAAAGACTTTGACAAGACGATCCTTTCCGTATTCAAATTGATTGTTGGGGTCATACCCAATGCTGTAGAAAAAGTAATTTCATCACCTGGTGAAGCGCAATCAATAGCATTTTTTAATGAACCTGCACCATCATCATACGTAATCTTATCAACTTCCAAATCACAATCAGATACGAAACAAACTTCCAATGTCCATGAATTAAGTGTCCCGCCATCTTGATTCGCAACGTCAGATATAACCAACTCCCATTCACCTGATAAATCAGTATTGTTAAAAGTTGATAAAGCTCCTACTGGTTGAACTGTAGAACCTGAAGTCCTGATATTACAGTTGAATGCTGTACCAGCATCATCATATGATAAAAGGATATCATCATCTTGTCCGCATGTATTATCGTATAAAAGAACGGAAGTATTCAATGGATTTTCAATCGAAACGTCAAGATCTTCAATCCAACTATGGGTGATATCTAAGTCTTTAATGTTTACATCGGAAATAGTACCAGAGAAAGGTACATTTATAGTAGAGCTTACTGTTGAAATTGTGGTTGGTATCACAACATCCGTTCTTTCTATATAATTAAAACAAGTTGCAGTACTGAAGGAATTTGTGTTTGTGAAAGCACCTGGTCCACATGAAAAAACCGGTCGCACCCTCCATTCATATGTTTGATCTATTCCCAAAACGCTTGAAACAATTGTAGAAGTTGAAGATGAACTACCGGTAGCCACAACAATTCCTCCTGAATTTATAACTTCATAATCATATGATACAGCACCTGTGACTGATTCCCATTCAAGAAGGGGGTTATTCACAATATCTACTGCTGCTTGTACAGGTGCAGTCAAGGTCGTTGTTGACCCACCACCACTAACAATAAAGTAAAATTCTTGAGTTCTTGTTACCCCTCCACTTTCACCAATTATATCTAATACAAACTCACCCGTTGTTCCTGAAAATCCGTCAAGTGTAAAAAACGTTGAACCAGTTTCCGAAATAGTATTCTGATCAAGTGTTGCAGTATACCCGGCCGGTATGTTCGCAATCGACAAATTGATGGTACCTGAAAACCCTTCCCATGCTTGAGCATTAATTCCTACTGTAATCGCTTCTGAATTCGAGCAGAAGTTTTCATAATATTGATCGAGAGATAAAGTATAAGAAGGACCGCTGTTAACAACGGAAAGATCCGCAGCATTTATATCGAAGAAATAATTATCGGAAGCTTTTACCATAAAACGTGCATCATTCTCAAGACCTTGAGGTATGACCACTTCTCTTACTCCATCATTCCTTGTCTGTTTAACCAATGTATCAGGATACGTAAAACCACCATCTCGTGAGTATAGAATATCTACAATCTTAGCATTTATACTTCCTACATTTGTCGAAGCCACATCCCATTCTACTACAACATTCTCATATTCATTAAAAGTCACGGATGTTGTCTGCGATGTAACATCAAATGGCCCAGCACTTCCATCAACCGTTAAAGATACGGTAGCAGTATCAATACATCCAGTCGCAAAACTAATATCTCGTGCTGTGTAAGCGAAATTTAGTTCTCTTGAGACGGAAGGCAATACTTCCCATTGAAAACTAGTACCTTGCGTTAAATCACTTAATCTTGGAAAATAACGAGCAGAATTCGTCTCTGGTAAATAAGCTCTGAAAGTCGGCCCTCCGGTATTGGTAGAAACAGGAGGCATTGTTGCAACTTCCGCGTCTTGTTGTTCCCATGTGTGAAATAAAGCATCTCCATCGGAATCTGAAACTTCAATATCAAGTACAAATGGTGTAGAATGTGGAATGATCTTATCGTCTACTGGCAATGCAACAGGTGCACTATTACCAGTAGCAACAGTTGCATGACAAGTTCGCGATGATAAATAATTTGTCATTTCAATTATATTCGCCACATTAAACATTGCGATACTGTTATCTAATACATTTGGTTCACATATCCCAGCATATCCCATGATTGTAAAACCACTTCCTACTTCAACCGATGTTCCACTTCTATTACAACTATTATTTTGTGTATGATTTCCCCCACATTGATGACCAATCTCATGGGCAACATAATCGATATCAAATGGATCTCCTTCAGGAGTAGCAATACCAGTCACACCACGTGCTTTACTTCCTCCTGAACAGACAACTCCTAGTCCAGCAAGTCCTGAACCACCAGTACTAAAGATATGCCCAATATCATAATTAGCAGCTCCTATCACGTTATCTGTATTGGTTTGATTCTGATTAATCATTGAACCTGCGTTATTTCCCGTGAATGGATCAGTGGACGGATTATAATAAAATATATCATCTGTATTCGCTATTAACACAAATCGAACCGTAAGATCTTGCTCATACACTTCATTCACTCGATTCATAGTTGTTGTAATAGCAGACAATACTAAACTTGACTGAGCAGAACTTGAAGCACCATGGTAATTAGAATATTCCCCAGTAGCTGTCTGTGCATAGCGATATGTTTTTAATTCACATTCTCCTAGAAGTTGTTTTAATGAGCTATTACTCTCTTTGATGTTTTTATCTTTCGTTGTTTGAAATTCGCAACTAAACTTTTCTTTTGCTTTATAATCAGATCTTTTGTATACAATTCGGTGGTTTTTATCCCCTCTTTGATAATGGTCGATATAAGTTTTCCCATTTTTATCTGTAATCACTGCTCGTACACCTTGATCCGTATAATCTATTCTTATTTTCCGATCTGCATGTTGTCTTGATATACCAATAAATGTTTTGATATCAGGATATTTCAAAGCTAATTCGGGCTCCATCATATCATAGGAACAGACGTAAAATAAATCAGTCGTTCCATCTGCCAGCATAAATGATACAAGTATGCCTTGGGTATTACCACTTTTTACGTCATCCTCATGTGGTGCACTCCATAAAGTTTCTTTAAAGGTTTCATCATCAATTTGATACAATCTTGCTTGTTCCACTTGAAATACTTTCTTTCCTGTAAAAGGAATATCATCAACAACAACTTCCTGCCATGACTGAGCACTTAAAGCGCTATAAATGAACAAACTAACTATGGTAAAATAAAACTTCATTGAAAATAAATTAGGTAAAGAACTCAATATTATGTTTTTATAAGATGACTTAAATCAGTACTTTGAATGTCATATTTTGCAAAAATAAGGATATAAAAGTAAACCTCTAAATAATATTAGTAAATTTGATAATATGTAAGCAATTTATTTTTTGGGCTTTAAGCCCAAAAATATGTATAATTACTTTACACTTTAAAAAATAAACCTATGGCATCTGCTTTTGGACATGCTGCTCTTATCCTAGGTGGTCAAAAACTTTTTCCTGACAATATCACGCAATCGACTGTTATTGGCC
>JAHDGD010000007.1:0-40575 GCA_020627825.1 Saprospiraceae bacterium | reverse complement strand
CTAGGTGGTCAAAAACTTTTTCCTGACAATATCACGCAATCGACTGTTATTGGCCTAGGTGTTATTTCATCCGTTATTCCTGATCTTGATGTCTTTTTTCATCACGTAGTAGGAAATTCCGATGAAGTCTATGCCTATTTGGGGCACAGAGGTTTTACTCATTCCGTCCTTTATGCACTTTTATGGAGTTTTTTACTGCTTATAATTTTCCATAGAAAGCATAAGAAGAAATCGCTCCTATTTTTCTTTTATTTCATGTGTACTATATCACATGGAATACTGGATGCCTTTACAACAGGAGGAGATGGTATAGGGTTCCTTATCCCTTTTTCTACAGAACGATTCTTTTTTCCTTACAAAGTGATAAAAGTTTCACCAATAGGCATTTCAAGATTTTTTTCTGAATGGGGCATTCGAGTGCTTAAAAGCGAATTTTACTACATTGGAATTCCCAGTATAGGTATGTATATCATAGGAATATTTTTAAACAAAAGAGTCTATAAGACCATTTAATTTTAACCTTGTCAGTGGTACATTCAAATACAAATAGTTAAGTTCACCTAATAAAATAGAGGAATAGCCTTCGTTATAGGGAAATTTTATAAGGTAGAAATTATGTTGTAACGTGAATAATGTTCTCTTGCATTTTCTGGTAAAATTAGATTAAGAAGTATGATCTTCGATTTGCTTTTCGAATCGATACGAATCTTTAAACGCAATTAGATTACCATCTGGGTCAAAAAATTTTGCAATAATCCCCCAATTATGTTCTTGATAATCAACTGATATAGAATGCTCCGTTAAATTTTCAATTGCTTTTTTTACGTCGGGAACATTAATACGGATACAGGTTTTTATTCTCTTAGAATCAGCTGTATCATCTTGTTTTTCATCATCTTTTTCCACCATTAAATAGGTCTTACCAAGTTCAAAACAAGTCAGATCATCTGTCTTAAATAATGTAGGTAATTGTAATACTTTACTATAAAATTCTACACATGCGGTATAATCTATAGTATACAAAATAAGACCTGTTCTGTCAATGTGCATGATTCCTACTTAACTAAGGTAATAGAACCACTGTATGGTATTGTACGTCCATCAATGAATGAAATTTCAGCTCTATAAACATAAACTCCTGGATCAAGAACTTGTCCATTGAACGTGCCATCCCATCCCCCTACTCCACCAGGATTAGGACTGAGATTTGTTTCTTCATACATCTTATTCCCCCATCGATCGTAGACTTGCAACACTAGAATTTCTTCAACACCAAATCCTGTAAACAGCTGGAATCGATCATTTATTCCATCAGAATTTGGAGTAAATACATTCGGAAAGTAAACTTTTCTTTCATCATCAATTCGAACTATAATTTCATCTGTAGCTATGCATCCGTTAACATCAACAGCCATCACACTGAATGTCCCATCGCCTGAAGGGAAAATCTGAATTCTTGTACATTCAGGATCTACACATATAAACTCAAAATCTCCCATCCACATAATCGTATCAATCAGAAAATTTTGATTTAATTGGACTTCAAGAAAAGACAAACTATCACCTAAACTTACTTCTATATCATCACCCAGTGAAGCTAATAATTCACTAGGTTGACCGATTACAATAGTTGTATCATATGCACATCCTTCAGAATCTACAATACTGACATCGTATTCCCCTGCAAAAACACTAACACAAGAATCAATAGGAAACAGCGAACTATTATTGATTTGAAATCTATAGCCTGATCCACTTCCTCCTGTAACAAAATCACTTACAGATATACACGTTTGATCTCCAAAACATACAATATCTTCTGGTGCATTTAACTCTCCAAAAACAGCAGGTGGTGCATCCAATAAATGAGACGTTGTATCTGTACAACCCCTTCCATCTGTAACTGTTATAGTATATAAGCCATTTTCTAACATGGTACCAACAGCATCATCGCTTACATTATTGGTCCACATAAAATCTACAGGACCTATATTGCCTCCTGTATAGTTCACAGTTATCTGTCCGCCATTATCTTCATTACACGAAGGATTTATTGTTTCTGTTAAATCAACAAACAACTCTAAAGAATCTGGTTGTGATATAAATACACTATCTAAAACAATACAATCATTTCCATCGGTAATTTCTACAACTTGCCAACCAGCACATAAGTCCATTTCCGTTTCACTGATATTTCCTGATGCCTCCCAGACATATGAAAAATCGCCATCGCCTCCACTAGTAAATAAAGTAACCTCTCCGTCACAAATCCCAAAACAAGAAGCATCTGTAATTTCAGATATATCTTGGTCTATCGCAATCGGCAATGGTTCTGTTAATTCAAAGTCTAATGTATCAGCACAAAATGCGTCAAATACTATAACTTGATTCATACCCGCCGGAACATTAAATGCAGTATCTGTAACAGCACTTTGTAATGAATTACCTTCTCCATTGCTAAATACAGTACCATAATTACCATCGTTTGCAGGTCCTCCAGTCATGACAACTTCAACAATGGCTGTAGAATCTCCAGCGCATAATATATCTTGCAAAATATTGACTTCTATATCTATGACAACCTGATCTTCTAATTCAAATACCTCTTCTACTGTGCAATTATCAGAATCAAAAACTGTTACAGCATAACTACCAGCACCTATTGATGGAAGAACTTCTGTAATGTTACCAGGCGAATCCTCCCATAAATAACTGTAATTGGGTTCACCACCAGTCACTATCAATGAAATAGAACCATCTGATTCTCCATTACAACTAGGTAAAATAAAATTTGGAGTGACCATTATGGTATCAGGTGCTTCTATTTCTACGCTATCTACTGCTATACAACCCAATTCGTCTTCAACTGTAACATAATATACACCAGCGCCTAGACCTGTGATTGTTTCGTCAGAATCAGCAATCGGTCCATCTGGTCCTTCCCAAGAATACATGTAATCACCTTGTCCTAGCACATCAACTGTAATGATTCCATCCATATCTCCAGCACAGTCTATCTCTGTAACAAAAAAGGTATCAGGTACAATCTCAATATTTAATGCTAATAATGCAGAATCTTCTTTGGTACAGTTATTTCCATCTGTTATAGTAAAATAATAATTCCCAGGAGGAAGGTCATTTCTTATCGTAGAAGTTTCTGTAGGATCATCTGCCCATTCTATATCGAATCCTCCTTGAGTTCCTGATGGAAAAACAGATATAGAACCTGTTGCATCTCCACATTCAAATTCTATGATGGTTGGGGTATTAATTGGATCCGGTTCTTCTATAGTAAACATGGTGTCCAGTTCACAACCATCACAATCTGTTATAGTTAACATAAAATCTCCTCCTGGAATAGGTACTGTCGTATCCATATTTCCCGTAGAAGCAGAAATAACCCCTGCGTTCCAATTAAATGTAAAATCACTACATGAATTGTTAGTAGTTCCAGCCACTGTGATAATCTCTCCTTCGTCTCCTGCACATTGTATAGTAGGAAATGTAATTTCAGCAGTTACTTCTTTTTCAAAACCCATTTCATATTCTACAGTCACTGAGCAATTATTATCGTCCCGTACCAAAACAAAACCAGTTCCAACAGGGATATCAGAATTCGTTGACGTTATAACATTATTTTCTGTTAAATTAGGATTATTCCATTGATAGTTATAACGATTCCCATTTATAGGAGTTCCTCCTGAAGCTATAGCTTGAACAACACCATCTTCTAATGAGGAACACGTAGTCGTATCGAGGATATTAAAGTCTACAGTAATAGGATCAACTCCTATAGCAAAAGATCGTTCAACTTCGCAACCTCTACTATCTTCTATCGTCACAGTATATATTCCTTCTTGCAAATTCTTAATACTATCTGCGACTTCTGTTCCATCACTCCATGAAATAATATAATCCGGTGTACCTCCATTAATATCAGTTACTTTTATTTTTCCATTGGGAAATCCATAACACAATGGATCAGTCACAATAGCATCAAATTGTATAGGAGGATCATTTGTTACTTCCACATCTATAGAAACAGTAGCTCCATTCGCATCTTCTACTGTAATCGTACAGACACCTGCAACAAGATCTGGAATCGTAACTTCTGTTAGTGAACTATTTATTGTTCCGCCTGCAAAACATGTACTTGAATAGGAATAAGGTGCTTGACCACCTGCAACATAAAATGTAATAGAGCCTGCATTCGTTCCATTCGCGGAACAAGCAGAGGCAAATAATAAAGGATCTGGGGTTTCTTCAATACATAATTCAGTACCGGTATGGATAAAATCATATTGTTCACCAAATCCATCAGGCCCCGGCCCACTAATTGAAATTATAGTAGGGCTGCTGTCAATAAATAATGGTGAACAATCACCAGGATTTCCGATCACATTAAAACACAATTCAAAAAATATACTCCCATCAGGTAAAGTAACCCCTGTTGCAGCTTGTTGGAACCAGGAAAATAAGATGATTCCTTCATTTGCTAATGATGTTACAAAATTCGTTTCGCTTAAATTTTCAATCGCAGGAGTAACAACATTTGAGAACTCGAGAACTTCAGGATCGAAATTCATTGTCCAACTTGTAAATGATATGCTGTCAAACCCTGATACTATGTACTCAACACATACAAAGGCTCCGTTTTCATAAGGTCCAGGTGTTCCTGGTTCTGCACTTACAGTCAAAGTCTTTAAGTTAGGTTGTAAAGTGATATCCTTTGCTGCCCCACAACTTACATCATCTTGTACTAATATGGTATAATCACCAGCCTCGTCCGTGGTAAAAGTAACCTCATCGCCATGCATAAATGGACCACCGATGATCTCCGCTTGATTATTGAAATTGCCACTTCTCACAACAGCTACTGTAGAATAGGTAGATCCATTATATTCAGAAAAACCTCCTTCTATTGTAAAACTACCTGTAAAGACTCCTTCATCCTCTTCAATAATGCAATTTGAAACCTGAATCTCGTTCAAATAAACGACAGGAAAAGCTTCATCCACATTTACATTCAAACAATTCCCTGGTTCTTGTTCATTGGCATAAAAATGATCAAATGTCATCGGTGCAAAATATATTTGAACAGGATCTCCCCCATTGAAAAACTCAGGAATTGTCTGTCCACCAAGTTGATTACTATTTTGAAACAAAGCAGTTCCATCTATTTGATCTGTATATACCCAAAAATTCGGTATATCAGGGTCATTCGAAGGATTGGGATCTGGTGTTCCTAGCGAGCAAGGATCTGCTTCTATATCACCCAATGTAGTACCTGTAATCCCTCCAGGACCTGGATCACAACCATAAAAAGCATAGCCAATTCCGGGTGCAGTACCG
The DNA here is from genome assembly GCA_020627825.1 of Saprospiraceae bacterium. Lineage (GTDB taxonomy): Bacteria > Bacteroidota > Bacteroidia > Chitinophagales > Saprospiraceae > JAHDFB01. The sequence continues at coordinate 35,223 of JAHDGD010000007.1, read as the reverse complement.
GTTACTGGATCTCCTGTAAGATCTGCATTTTGATTTAAAATAGTAAATCGATCTTGATAACATAAAAACATGGGACCTCCCAATGCAACTCCAGTTGATTGTGCAACAACTTCACCAAGAACGACATTACCAGCAAATTGGTCTGCACATGTTATTTTTTGTTCGTTCTGAATTTTTGAATTATAGCTTGCTTTTTCCGCTTGTTGAGCCGTTAAACTAACTGCACAAAAGAAGGTGAAAAGCAATATGGATTTAATTTGTCTTATCATGTTTTATTCCCTTATTAGGAGCCTTTTTACATCTCTATTCTACTAACTATTAGAATATTTCAACATCAATATGATCTTGCCAAACGCAAATATATTACAAATACTTTAATATGTTCTGTCTAAAGTGCGGATTGATCCATATTATAATAGTAAAATGGACTGCTTTATTGTCCATAACTAATGATTACAAAAATTCAGTATTCGATGCTTATCACTTAATATATTTTCGTACCCAATATGACATTTTCGACATGCGACTTACCATAAAAATAGGAAAGTTGGGCAAGATCTTGAATGGGTGTTGTCATGATTAGGTGGGCTTTTTTTCCCACAGCAATACTCCCATATTCTTGTTCTTCTTCCAGCGCACATGCCCCATTTATGGTAATTCCGTTAAATGCTTCTTCAGGAGATAATTTCATTTTTATGCAAGCTAACGACATTAACAATTCCATATTTCCTGACGGTGTTGAGCCTGGATTATAATCACTTGCAATAGCTAAACCTACTCCTTGATCTATCATTTTCCGAGCTGGAGCATAAGGAATATTGAGATAAAAAGAAGTACCTGGTAAAACAACCGGTATGGTATCGTGCTTTAATAATACATCGATTTCCTCTTGCCCCATGGCTTCAAGATGGTCACATGATAAAGCATCCATCTCACATGCTAATTGTACTCCTCCACTTACAGCTAATTCATTTGCATGGATTTTGGGTCGGAGCCCAAAAGTTTTTGCTTTTTGTAATATAATTCTACTTTCTTCTACTGTAAAAAATCCTTTGTCACAAAATACATCGCAATAGTCCGCTAGTTGTTCCTTTGCAATTTGTGGCAACATAACGTCGCAGATTTCCTTAATGTAAGCTTTCCTATCATTTTTATACCATTCTGGAATAGCATGAGCTCCTAAGAAAGTTGATTTTATTTTAATGGGATAAGAAGCATCAAGTTTTCTTGCAATTCGCAACATAGTTAATTCACTTTTGGGCGAAAGCCCATAACCACTCTTTATTTCTAAAAGTACGGTTCCTGTTTTTATCAATTCTTCCACTCTTTGCGCTGCACTATCATACAATTCTGCCTCATCCATTTCTCTTAACTTAGCAGCAGAATTCAATATTCCACCACCAGCTTCAGCAATTTCTTCATAAGACTTTCCTCCAATACGCATTCGGTATTCACCATGACGAGAAGTAGCAAAAATGATATGTGTATGAGAATCACACCAACCAGGAAGAATAGATTTTCCGGTACAATCCATATATTTATCAGCATAACCTTCTACCTGATCCATAGACCCTACAGCGACTATTTCATTTTTCTCAATATCAATAAAAGCATTATGTATTGTATCAACATGTGAAAGGTCCTTCCCCTTTTTTAGAGCGGAAGGACCTTTTTGTATACCATAGATGGTATGTATATTTTCTAGTCTTAAGCGCATATTTTTATAATATGCCCAATGTTACTTTACAATTCCTGAAATACCAAACTCTGACTGAAGAATATTTACATAATCTTGAGCAAGACCTGGGTCTGAAAACTGTCCGATCATAACCTTGTAAACAATTTTACCATCGTGATAATCATTAAGGACTATAATAGGCTCTGCAAAAGTTTCCTTCAATTCATTTACATATTTAAACGTTTTCTTGAAATCGCTGTAAATTCCTACCTGTACGCGATAAGTATCTTTTACAGGATACACAAAATTTGGATCAACAACTTCTTTTACGTTTTGCTGTGAAGGAGAAGAATTAATCGCTTTAGTTTTTGGCTTGTATGGATTTCCGTCATTATGCTTTTTAAGTATCGCATGCAATTTACGAGGTGAAAGGGTTTCTTCAATTCGATCAATTAATTCTCCATCAGCGTTAAAAATTAAGATCGTTGGTAAATAACGAACTTTATATTCTTGTTTTAAGCTAAATCCTTCAAACTCATCAATATTTACTTTCAATGAAACATAGTTATTATTTAACATTGAAAACACCTGCTTATCGCTAAAACTTGTTTCATCCATCCATTTACATGGAGCACACCAATCCGCATAAAAATCAACAAAAAATAATTTGCCTTCTGCTTTAGCTTTCTTTTGTGCATCGACCATAGACCCTTTATAAAAATCAATATTAGTAGGGGTTGTATTTGCTTGTAGCGCCGTTGTAATAAAAACGCACCATATCATACAGGTGATTAATCTATACATAACTCTCAGTTTTTGATATTAAATAAACTTTTGTTGGTTTTTCAAAAAGCTTTAATTACCTAGAATAATGCAAAAGGTATACCAACTGTGCCAATATCAGCTGCTGATGTATGAGCTTTTCAACATATGTGTTTTTTTTATAATACATTTTCAATTAAATCTTAACAGGTAATACTTAAAAAAGACCATTTATATTTTTTTGAAAAAAATTCTTGAAAGATGAGTATAGTTAGAAAAAAATAAAAATTGACTAAAGGTTAAATATTTTTTTTGGGCTTAAAGCCCAAAAAATTCATACCTTCGCCGATAGTTTAGAACCGAAAACGGGAACAATAATATATGCCTACAATAAAAGCAATAATCAAAGGGGTTCAAGGTGCGCTTCCAGATTACGTTTTAACGAATCAAGAGTTGGAAACGATGGTTGATACGAATGACGAATGGATCACCACAAGAACTGGAATAAAGGAACGCCGGATCCTTAAAGAAGAAGGTAAAGCGGCATCGGATCTAGCTGCGGAAGCAGTGGAGAAGCTACTTGAAAAAACCGGAACCTCTAAAGAAGAAGTTGAAATGCTAATTGTAGCGAGTGTTACAGGTGATCACACTTTTCCTGACACGGCTAATATTACATGTGATAAGGTGGGATTAAGCAATGCATTTGGTTTTGATCTATTAGCAGCTTGCTCAGGTTTTTTATTTGCACTTACAACAGGTGCTCAGTATATAGAATCAGGTCGACTTAAAAAGGTAGTGGTTGTGGGAGTTGATATTATGAGTAGCATACTGGATTATACGGATCGAGCGACATGTATTATTTTTGGTGATGGTTGTGGAGCGGTATTACTAGAAGGGAGTACGGAAAATGGACTCATAGACAGTGTTTTAAAGGGAGATGGTTCAGGACGAAATTTTCTAAGAAGAGAAGCTGGAGGATCATTTAAACCGATCTCGCAAGAAGTGATAGATGATAGAAGTCATTATGTATATCAAGAAGGAAGAACGGTATTCAAGCACGCAGTAAAAGGAATGTCAACTGCAATTCAAGAAGTATTGGATCGAAACAATCTTACAGCAGATGACATTGCATGGGTGGTGCCGCACCAAGCTAATATTCGAATTATACAAAGCGTAGCGTCTCAATTGAATTTCCCTATGGAAAAGGTAATGGTGAATATTGAGAAATATGGAAACACTACAGCTGGAACACTTCCATTGTGTTTATGGGATTATGAAAAACAGTTAAAAAAAGGAGACAAGATCGTTCTGACGGCATTTGGAGGTGGATTTACATGGGGTGCTACCCTTCTAGAATGGGCATACGATTCCTAAGTTGTATATAATGATAATGACGCTTTTGTAGAGTATTGAATTGCGCCTATATTTGCGCCAAATAATTAAAATAAAATGGCTAGTACAAGCGATATAAAAAACGGTTTATGTATGAAATACAATCACGACATTTATACTGTTGTGGAATTCTTACATGTTAAACCAGGAAAAGGACCTGCATTTGTTCGAACAAAACTTAAGTCACTTACAACTGGAAAAGTTGTAGACAATACATTTCCGGCAGGCCATAAAATTGAAACCGTTAGAGTTGAGAGAAGAAAATACCAATATTTATATAAAGACGATATGGGGTATCACTTTATGGATACCGAAACGTATGCTCAAGTATTTTTGCAAGAAACTATATTGAGTAGACCAGAACTCATGAAAGAAGGATCGAATATAGAAATCCTATTTAACACAGCTGATGACACTCCATTGACAGCAGAAATGCCTCAGTATATTGTGCTGGAAGTTACCTATACAGAACCTGGTGTAAAAGGAGATACTGCTACTAATGCAACAAAACCAGCAACAGTGGAAACTGGAGCTGAAATTAAAGTTCCTTTATTTATCAATCAAGGCGACCTCATAAAAATTGACACTCGATCTGCATCTTATGTAGAGAGAGCAAAAAAATAAGATATGACTTTTAAAGAAATTCAAGAGTTAATTAAGTTAGTGAATAAAACTAACTTATCGGAGCTAAAGCTAAAAGATGGAAATTTCGAACTACAAATTCGTTCAAAAGATTACATTAAAAATAAAGCTGGCGCAGTTGAAACACCTCAAATTATTTCAATGGCACCTCCAGTGCAACAAGCTCCCGCCCCTATTGCAGCAACTTCTCATCAACCAGTGGGAGAGGCATTACCTAAGGTACAAGAAGAACAAAGTGAAACAAGCAACAAAAATCTAATTGAAGTAAAATCTCCAATTGTTGGTACCTTCTACAGATCTTCTTCACCTGACAAACCACCATTTGCAAAAGTGGGAGATACGATTAAAACAGGAGATGTAGTGTGCATTGTAGAAGCGATGAAATTATTCAATGAAATAGAATCAGAAGTATCTGGAAAGATTGTTAAGGTACTTGTTGAAGATGCATCTCCAGTGGAATACGATCAACCTTTATTTTTAGTAGAACCAGCGTAATTTTTTACGCTTAAACATAACCTTATGTTTAATAAAATTCTAATTGCCAACAGGGGAGAAATCGCCTTGAGGATTATCCGTACATGTAAAGAAATGGGTATACTTACTGTAGCTGTTTACAGTACAGCAGACAAAGATAGTTTACATGTAAGATTTGCTGATGAAGCTGTTTGTATAGGCCCACCATCTAGTGCAGATTCTTATTTAAGTATACCTAAAATCATGGCAGCTGTAGAAATCACAAATGCTGATGCTGTCCATCCTGGCTATGGTTTCTTATCGGAAAATGCAGATTTTGCCGAAGTATGTAAAGAATATAATGTAAAATTTATAGGGCCTTCTTCTGAGATGATCAGTAAGATGGGAGATAAAATTACAGCTAAAGATACAATGATAAAAGCTGATGTTCCAGTTGTTCCTGGATCAGGAGGGTTATTAAAAGATGCAGAACATGGACTAAAGGTTGCGAAGGAAATAGGGTATCCTGTAATGCTTAAAGCGACAGCAGGAGGTGGAGGAAAAGGGATGAGAATTGTATGGAAACCTGAAGAACTAAAGGAAAATTTCGAAAAAGCACAGAAAGAAGCTGCTGTATCTTTCTCGAATGATGGTATTTATGTTGAAAAATTCATAGAAGAACCTAGACACATCGAGATTCAAATATTGGGTGATCAACATGGGAATGTAGTTCACATGTCTGAAAGAGATTGTTCAATACAAAGAAGGCATCAAAAATTAGTAGAAGAATCACCTTCTCCGTTCATGACCGATGAATTAAGAGAAGAGATGGGGAATGCGGCTATTCGTGCTGGAAAGGCAATCCAATATGAAGGCGTAGGAACAGTAGAATTTCTTGTAGATAAATACCGTAAATTTTATTTTATGGAGATGAATACGAGAATTCAAGTGGAACATTGTGTAACAGAGGAAGTTATTGATATGGATCTTATCAAAGAACAGATCAGAGTAGCTGCAGGAGAACAGATAGAGGAAAAAAATTATTACCCTTTGATGCATGCCATTGAATGCCGAATTAATGCAGAAGATGTATACAATGATTTCAGACCATCTCCTGGCAATATTCATTCTTTTCATTCACCAAAAGGACTTGGAGTGCGAGTAGACACTCATGTTTATGCCGGTTACTCAGTACCTCCTTTTTATGATTCTATGATTGCAAAATTGATTTGTAGAGCTAGAACAAGAGAAGAATGTATATTAAAAATGGAACGAGCTCTTGATGAATTCATTATTGAAGGCGTTAAAACAACTGTGCCATTTCATCAAAAGTTAATGCAAGACAAGAACTTTAATAGTGGAAACTTTAACACAGGTTTTATCAATGATTTTAGCATGGAAGATGAATAATAACTTTTAAATTATCGATGCTATAATTGAATCGAAAAATTAAACATTCATTTAATGATAATGAAATAGAGACCTTCTACTAACGAATGAAGGTCTCTATTTTTTTAAGCAAAACTTCAATACTTTTATCATCCTATTAACCTGAGTACAGGTTATTATCATTTTTCAATGAAAATAGTGACCTTTGCATATCGTGATTAATTTTTACTAAAAAAATCTACAGTTAAATAATGCGGAAACTAAAATCTCTTTTTAGTTATGTCAGAACATACAAATCTCAAGTATATGCCACTATAATTGCACATATACTTTCTGCTTTGTTCACTGTGATTAGTATTCCCCTCATTATTCCATTCTTTAATATTTTATTTCAATCGGACATTGAATCAATTGCAAAGCCAGATTCCATTTGGCAACTTGATCAGTTTTTAAAGTATCATTTTTCACAACTACTTGAAACTTCCACAAAACAAAGAGCGCTACTCATGGTATGTCTTGCGATTGTATGTACATTTTTCTTTAAAAACTTATTTCGATATTTAGCTAGTTATTTTATTACGCCAGTAAGAAATAATATTGTAGCTGATATGAGAGATCAATTGTTTGCAAAATATTTATCGCTGCCGTTAAGCTTTTATAGCGAAGAGCGAAAAGGGAATTTAATAACGCGAATGAGTTCAGACATCACCGAAATCGAACACAGTATCATAAATGTATTAGAAGGCGCATTCAAAGCACCTTTCATTTTAATAGGAAGTATCTTATTCATGCTGTATATAAGTGTAAAACTTACACTTTTTGTATTTCTACTCTTATTAGTTGTCGTCTTTATAATAGGCGCTATTTCCCGTACTTTAAGAAGAGATAGTGGGCAGGCACAATCTTCTGTGTCCAGCATCATTTCACTTCTTGAGGAAAGTCTGGGAGGGATTAAAATCATTAAAGCTTTTAAAGCTGAACCTTTTCAAAAATCAAGATTTTCAAAAGAAAACAGAAAATATAAAAACCTACTAACACGTATTATCAGGAAACGAGATCTGTCTTCCCCTTTAAGTGAATTCTTAGGTGTCACGATTGTAGCCATTTTATTATTTTACGGTTCCCAATTGGTTTTTACAAATCAATTGAAACCTGAAACTTTCTTCGCTTTTATTTTTGCTTTTTACAGTATTATAGAGCCTGCTAAATTATTATCGAATGCTTATTACAATGTACAGAAAGGATTAGCTTCAGTTGACAGAATAAATGAAATTCATGGTATTGAAAATCAAATCATAGAAACCCAAGGGATTCATCAGTTAGAAAAGGTATCAACTGGTATAACTTTCCAAGATGTATCTTTTCATTATCCTGGAAATGAGACAAAAGTTCTTGATGCTATCAACCTTCAATTTAAAGCCCATAAAATCACTGCATTAGTTGGCTTGTCAGGTGCAGGTAAAACAAGTTTAGTAGACTTAATACCCCGGTTCTATGATGTCACAAGCGGTGAGATTTTATTTGACTCAATAGAAATTAAATCTCTTTCAATAGATCAACTAAGAGAAAAAATAGGCTTAGTGTCTCAGGAGGCCATCTTGTTTAATGATTCGATCAGAAACAATATGACTTTTGGCTTAAAAGGGATTTCGGAAAATGATATTATAGAGGCAGCTAAACGTGCCCATGCATGGGAATTTATACAACAAACCGAATCTGGTCTTGATACTATAATTGGTGATAGAGGGGTAAAACTTTCAGGTGGCCAAAGACAGAGGTTAACCATTGCAAGAGCTATTCTAAAAAATCCTCCTATTTTAATATTAGATGAAGCGACAAGTGCATTGGATGCCGAATCTGAGAAAAAAGTACAATCTGCTTTAGATGAATTTATGAAGGATCGAACAACTATTGTTATAGCGCATAGACTAAGTACAGTAAAAAAAGCAGATAATATTTATGTTTTACGTGATGGCAAATTAGTAGAAGAAGGAAATCACCAAGCTTTAATTCAAAATCAAAATGAATATTATCGATTTGTTCAACTTCAAGAATTGAGTCAATCATAAGATTCAAACAGCTGACAAGATATCGTTAATAAAATAATAATTTTGGTAAATTATAAGGTTTTACATATATGAATTGATCATAATGTTATAAAACCACTATCATTTTACCATATTAATTTTTTACTTTTATACAATTATTGGATTGTTCCTTTATTCTTTTTTCCCACAAGTTTACCTTGACATGAAAAAAGAATAAATAAATCAAACATATGCGAAATTTATACTTCTTTCTTTTTTGTCTATTTACAATACCTTGCCTCAGTCAAATTTCAATTGATAAATTCAGTATGCCTTCACAAGGGGAAACGCTTAAAACCTGGATTTCAATAAATACAAATGTTGACTTAGGAACAAAAGAAGGACCTCAAACATGGGACTTTACTTCATTGACAAAAAATGTAGAAAATAATGTTGAATTACTTGATCCTACTGAGGGATCTGTTGAAGTTTCAAGTGCAAGTTTTTTAATCAAAGCAGGTGATTTCGTAGAACGGTATTTTGAAAAAACAGATACAGAAATTAAAGAGATATACCTCCGAACTTTGGATCCTATATTTCAAACATATGAGATTTCTAACTCTTATGCTGAAGCGCCAGTATATAGAAAAGGAACAATTTTATATGGTCAAAATTATTCAAGCAATTCTATTTATAGAGCTGCGATCGCATGGGATGATTTACCAGACACTATAACTGGACAAATAAATTTAGCCTTTGATTCAATTCGAATAAACACTAATTTCCTAAGACAAGATACTATTGATGCATATGGCACCGTTCTTCTACCTGATGGTGAATGGGAGGCATTGAGAGAATCTACAACGATAGAACGGACGATTACAATCGATGTTTTTTTCTTAGGTACTTGGATTGAAGCACCAGCAGAAATCTTAGAAACAGCACTTGGAGGATTTGCAGATGTCCTTGCTCCTGATACTTCTTATGTTACGAACTTCTACACAGACCAAGCAATAGAAGTCCTTGCATCATTCAATAGAACACAAAATGATGTTATTACAAGTGCAGAATTTAAAGCAGGGTCTGAAATAACAGATATTCTGAATAGTTCCGTCAAAAAACCAGATGTTGTCACATTTCCAAACCCAAGTTATGGAAATGTAACCTTTAACTTTGAAAATTGTCCGAGAGGAAATTATGATATACAGATCTTTAATATCCTAGGCAAAAAACTGTGGTCTAGAAATGTTCGGATCGGTGACAAAAAATCTGTGCTTGTCGATCTTTCTGTATTGAGCAAAGGAACATATCTGTATACAATCTATGATAAAGAAGGGAATAAGATAACTACTAAAAGGATTGTAATTTTAAATCCATAGTTCAGCTTTCTAACTTCTTTGCTGTCTGCATGTTACTCGATTGTCATGGCTATAAGATGATTTACCTTCACTAGAAGATTATTTCATAATACTAACGTTCAAAAGAAAACTCATTTCGTTTGCCTTTTCATCGGTCAACAATATTGGATGTTGTATTTTAGTAATTCGATAGAGATCTCCAAATAATAAGCTCATTATAGTTACTTTTTACTCTTTAACCTTAGATAGGGATTACTATGGTTTTTGGGCTCGAGCCCAAAATTTAAAATTACATATATCTACCTTATTCCTTTACCCCATATAATGTAATAACCTAAGTTCTGGATTACTAGTTCGCAATTGATTGCATTGTATGCACTTGATTATCAATGAGTCATTTAGATTTTAACCCGCATTATCTGATTTTGAAAATCAATCTTTGGCCTACAAATTTTAAGGAAAATTAGAGCATTCTACTCTCTTCTGCGTTATTTTATTTTTATGTGGCCTGTCACATTTTCAACAAAACGTCTTTAATAAAGTGCTTCTATTTTCTTTTGCTTTCGCAATTAATACAGAACTCTGGTTAATAGAATTTAGTAATGGCAGTAATTCATTCAAATTGCATATAGACAGGTACGTCCAACTTCTAAAATAGATGAATAGGCTTAGCTATTTCGAAATTTACTAAGGAAGAGATCATGTTGTAACGTAAATAGCATCAAGTAATCTTTTTGGGCTTAAGCCCAAAAAAAAGAGTGCGCTGAAACTTGTTCAACACACTCAAAGTTTGCTTTGAGATTAAATATTAATCCCAAGACCACCCAAATTTCAACTTTAATCCAGCATAAGGGCCTGATAAATCTTGATCTGTAAAACCAGTAAGGTTACTTTCTTGAATGATTCGGTATCCACCATCAATTCCCACTTTCATCCATCGAAAAACATTCAATTCTAGTGTTATACTAGGTTGATATACATTTATATTGTCTAAAATTTCGTCATTTGCAATTCTTCCTCTTCCTGCATACATGTTAAATACAGGATGGAAAGGTTTATGAGCCCAAGGAGAATATCCTAGTGTAAGGCCATTTGATTGTAAATTCAATCCACCAAGTTCATTACTATTGAATTCTGCATTTAATCCATCCCACCCTATCAGAATTTTCTTATTTAACTCGAAAACAAAGAATCCATTTCGTGAAATACTAAAATCATCTTGAAACGAACTAATATTATGCATATATCCACCCCACACACCAGTCAAACAAATGCCACTTCTTCCGAAAATTGTTTCATCTTTCTGTGCATCAATAGAAACAGTTAGTGTGAAAAATAAAGCTACAAGTAGTAATACCTTTTTCATATTTTTATTTTTAATTGGTTAATAATTATTGTCACTACAATGAGTTGATCTATAGTAAAGACATAAGTTTGACGAATGGGTTACAACTGGAGTTACTCAGAAAAAGAAAAATCCGATAAACAATCTATTTTTAACGACAGACTACAGCTTTATATAGGAAGACAATTCTTTGACGTCAACGATAGTTCGGTCTTTATCGTAAAAAGTCATAGGCGAAAATTGGGCAGATTGTATGACATCTGTACCTAAATAGGAAGTACGAGCTTTTACTGTTTGGTCATAAACTTCATCGAAAGCGGAGATAAATACCAAAAACTCAAGACCTTCAGGTAATTTTCTCTTGTTCAATATAACACATGGTGAAGTGTCCGAAATAACATGTTCTATTGTCCAACTGGTTGACATGACAGTAATACTAGATAATTCAAGATCTAGTTTTTTATACCTCCTTACCATTCGATTTTGTAAAACTTCAATATATGAAATGATCACTATGGCCTGAAGATCGCTTAACTCTGAACTAGATACGTTGGTCAATCGCAAAGTTAGGATTGACTTGTCTCCGTGATCTGAAATTAATATATTATTGCTGAACTGAATGTCAGCTTTAGAATTTGAAAATCGACCATAAACCAATCCTGTCGCAACTGCAAAAAAGATTAGTCCCAAAAATGCTTCGAGACTTGCAATCAGATTTACAAATACAGATGAAGGACTTATATGTCCATATCCAACAGTCGTGAAGGTTTGCGTACTAAACCAAAAACAATCTATCCAAGTCACTTGTCCTCCACTAAACTGCAGTCCATCCGCAGATTGCCAAAAGTAAAGACTTGCGAATACAACATTCAACACAATGTAAGCTAATAATATACTCCCATAAAATGGTAAGGATCTCATTGTTACAAAGTATTTATATACACTCCACTTATTTCTCTTTTTATACCCCTTGAATTGAACGTTCACAGACCCATCTCGATTCATCAATCGAACACCAGGAAAAGATAAATTTTCTTCAAATCCTAATTCCTTTTCAGCAACAGAATCTAATTCAGTTAACTGTTTTACAAAGTCATTTCGTTTTTCTTGCATAAAAGAGTTTTAAACCCAGTTCTATGTTTTACATTTTATAATGAACATAAAATAACGAAATTTGATGAATGAAACTACAAATTCCTTCACCAATTCAGAAGATAAAACTTAAAAAGAGTGCTGTCGAATTACATATTAAAAGAGACGATCTCATTCATCCACTTATTTCTGGGAACAAATGGAGGAAATTAAAAGCTTTAGTTTCTCATTATCAGAGCTCGTCTATCATTACATATGGTGGAGCCTTTTCCAATCATTTAGTAGCAATTGCAGCGTATGCAAAATCCCACAATTTAAGATCCAAAGGCATCATTAGAGGGAAAGAAATTGATAGAAACAATCCTACGCTATCGTTGTGTACTGAGCTAGGAATGGAGATAGAATGCTTAGATAGAGGATCTTATAAAGAGTTGACATCAACAATGAATGAAGAACTTTACGATCCTATCAAACAAGTATTAATTATACCAGAGGGTGGTACAACGACATTCGTCAAAAGCGGTATGAAAACATTGATTAAAGAGCTAAAAGTCCAACTACGAGATAGTAAGAAATATCATGTGTATTGTTCCTTAGGTACAGGAGGAACTGCTTTAGGCATAGCCAATGCACTATCCACAAGAGATAAGGTACATGTGGTTCCAGCAATAAAAGGAATGACAAAAGAAGCGTTGCAAGACAAAGGAAATAGGATAGAATGTACAACCGAAAACGCCATTTTACACTATTATCCTGAAATGAAAAAGTACGCCGCCAAGGACATTGAATTATTTTTGTTTTGTGAGCACTTTTATGAAGAGTATGGTGTATTACTCGATCCCATTTATACATCAAAAGTTATGTATTTCCTTCATACCTATGGTGAGCTTGACAAACAAGCACATAATGTATTTATTCACACAGGCGGAATTCAAGCTTGGAAAGGATATTTTTACAGATATCCAGAGCTTCACAAACTATTGAAAGGAATCTCAAACGAAATTTCTAAGCCCCTAGAACTTCTTCTATAGCCTTCGGATAGTATGTATATTCAAGTTCTCCTACTTTCTTAGCGATATCTTCTACAGAGTCATATTGCGAAAGAGAACATGATTCTTGCATTATGATTTCACCTTCATCATAGTGTTCATTCACATAATGTATGGTAATTCCTGATCGCTCTTCTTTATTCTCTTTAACTGCTTTGTGTACATGTTTTCCATACATCCCTTTCCCTCCATAAGCAGGTAATAATGCCGGATGAATATTTATGATTTTATTCGGAAAGCGTTCTAGTAAATAGGATGGTATTAGTTGTAAAAATCCCGCTAAAACAATAAGATCAATAGGATATTGAGATAATACATTAAGAAGAAAATCGCCGTTCTTGAATGCTCTATTTGAAATAATAATAATAGGTATGTCAAGTTTTTTTGCTCGTTCTATAACGAAAGCATCGTATTTATTAGTTAGAATAAATTCTACTGAAACGTCCTTGTGATTTTTGAAATAGTGATAAATATTTTCAGCATTGGAACCACTTCCACTTGCAAAAACAGCAATACGCTTCATCCTATTTCCTTAAAGTTGAAAAGGTAGCAGTACGATATGGATCAACCTCAACCATTATGTTATAAACAATATTTTTTTCTGGACGCTCAGCGACTAAAAATATCTGTATAACTTCGTCATGTTTACTATCGCTAAACATTTGAATAATCATAGAATTTGGATAAGACTGATTGGCACGTTGAATAGATTTAAGAGTTGACAAAACAATGGCTTTACCTTTGCTTGGATCTTCATGCATAACATCAAGTCCTTTTCTATGATAGGTATACATTGCCTCTCGATATCCCTTCATTCGTGGACTCAGCAAATTTTCAACCATCCAGTATTTACTTCTTTTTCTATTTCCATCTGCAGGAGACCAGCCTGAAGACAGCTGTACATTGCTTGGTAAAGACAGTATCATATTATTGACAATATTGAAATACTTTTCACCGCCATACTTAGAGAACGTATCGTAATCCATTCCAATGATCATGTATGCATAGAAGGTAAGAATCGAAGACAGATTATCAAAAAATTTCTCTTCGCTATTCCGAATCGGTTGATTTTCGATGTATGTAAAAGAGATTTCATCTTTATAATTAAGCAGCGTAGTCTTTTGTGTCGAATTAAATATCGGCCTTATAGATTGTATGGTAAGATCAGCGGAAAAATTATTCGAATTATCGTCATTTGTGATTGCAATCAATAAATTACCTTGAATTCGCTCTTCTGGAGCAAAATCATCATTTGTCCATTTTGTTGTATTCAAGAATTCTTGGATCTGATTTTCCATGATTGTGATCACTCTCGGATCAATAACGTTCAAGTTTGGTGCTTGAACAGAAACAGAAAAGTTCAACTCTTGACCTGAAACAGATAATCCAGAGATTAATAAAAATGTAAAAAATAAAAGCTTTTGTACCATATGTTTGATTTAAAACACCCTTTTATAACTTTTTTGATAATGCATCTATTATATTTTGGGCCGCTTTTTTCTTGCTAGTTAGTGGATATGCTTGGATCAATCCATTTTCACCGTATAAAGTAATCTTATTTGTATCGTGTGCAAAGCCTGCTCCCTTATCTGCAAGGGTATTAAGTACGATAATGTCAAAATTTTTCTTCACTAATTTTACTTGAGCATTCTTATCACCTTTAGTGGTTTCTAAGGCAAACCCGATGTGAATTTGATTTTTCTTTTCAGCTCCTAATGTTTTCGCTATATCTATTGTCCTCTCGAGTTGGATAGCGAGGTCTCCTTCTTTCTTTTTTATTTTATGCTCTGCAACCTTCGCAGGTTTATAATCTGCCACAGCTGCGGCAAAAATGACAATATCACTAGATTGGTGTAATGCTTTTACCTCATGAAACATTTGTTCTGCATTCCGTACTCGAACAGTTGTATATTCAGAGCTAGTTTTTAACGGGCTGGGGCCCAAAACCAACGTGACTTCTGCTCCTCTTAGAGCTAATTCTTCAGCTAATGCTATTCCCATTCGTCCAGTACTGCGGTTTCCTATATAACGGACTGGATCTAGATCTTCATAGGTAGGTCCCGCCGTAACAATTGCTTTTTTACCTTTCAGGTCTTGGCGTGTTGAAAAATAATTGCGAAGTATGGAAACTATTTCTTCAGGTTCAGCCATTCTTCCTTCTCCACTTAAACCACTTGCCAATTCACCATCTCCTACTTGAATAAAGGTATTTCCATAAGATTGTAAAGTCTCCAAATTACGTTTTGTTGAAGGATGTTTCCACATATCTAAATCCATAGCCGGAGCAAAGAAAACTGGACATTTAGCTGATAAATAGCAAGCTATAACCATATTATCTGCAATACCATTAGCTAACTTAGCCATGGTAGTGGCAGTAGCAGGAGCAATTAACATTACATCTGCCCATAAGCCTAATTCTACATGATTATTCCATTGATCTCCAGAACTAACATCACTGTACACAGGATGTTTTGATAAAGTTGAGAAAGATAAAGGAGATACAAAGTCAGTAGATGCAGGAGTCATAATAATTTTAACTTCAGCTCCTTCCTTAACTAGTAATCGTGTAAGAAACAAACTCTTATAAACAGCTATAGATCCGCTTACAGCGAGTAATACGTTCTTACCTTTCAATTGCATAAAATGCGGTTAAAAATTGGAAACGATTTAAGAGTTTGAACGATCAGCCTCTTGGTTTCTGTAATCAAATTCCAATTGATTATTTAAGAATTCATCTGTTGCAATAAGAACAGGATTTGGTAACCTTTCGTAGAACTTTGATATTTCAATTTGTTCTTTATTTTCTTGTACCTCTTCAATTGTATCAGATGTTACAGCAAATTCTTTCAACTTAGCGTGTAATTCTTCTTTTAAATCAACAGATAATTGATTCGCTCTTTTCGAAATAACAGTGAGTACTTCATATATATTTCCTGTAGTACTTGCTAAGTGTTTTACATCTCTAGGGGATACATTCGGATCCAATCCTTGAACTTTACTTTTGATATCTGACATATTATAATTCCTTTATCTTATTCTTAGAATCTTTTTTTATTGTTTTTAGTTCCTTAATATATTTGGAACGTGGGTGTTTCTTTTCAAACTTCTCAGCTCGTACTAGTACTTCTTCAAAACGTTCTTTCTGTTTATTATAAATACTATTTCTTGCTAAATCATATGATGCAATAACCGACTTATATCGTGCTTCTTCTACAAGATCACTATCTGGGAATTCTTGAATCATATTCTCATATGCTACTAATGCTGCCTCATATTGTTTGATATCTAAATACAATTCTCCTTGCTCGAATGCTTTTATTTCTTGTTTATCCCGCATACCTTGAATCAATTCATTTGCCTCTTCTACTTTGTCAGAATTAGGAAACGTATTGATAAAAAGTTGAAACTCCGAAATAGCAATGTCACTGTATGATTGATCCAATTTATAATTGGGACTCATAGCATAATTACTGTACGCTGCCATATAAAGAGCTTCTTCTCTTTTCGGATCATTAATATATGTATTAGAGAAGTTCTTAAAATAGTGATTAGCTAAAATAAATTCAGACAAGTAATAATGCGTATACGCATAATTAAAGAAAATGTCTGCTGCTTTTTCTTTACCTCTGAAAAACGGAATTACAATCTCATACAGGCTTTGAGCTTGTAAATAATTTTCTTCTTCGTAAAATTTATCTGCTGTTTTCAACATCAATTCAGCATCGCCACTTGCCCGCACTTTTTCAAACTCAGTTTTACAAGAAGCGAAAATGCTAATAAATAAACAAAAAAGTAAAATGTGTTTAACTCTCATAAGCCCGCAAAGATAGTATATTTATATGAACGAATCAAACGCGTTTTTGTGATATTGAGACCTTTCTAATTTTATAAAAAGTATGGAATAAGAAGATAAAACTATAAGGAAACAAAATGTTCATTTTGTTTTGCAAAGGCATCCAATTTCTTACTAGCCTCTTCATAGCCTATTTGATACATCTTTTTCATCTTGAACATATTGAATGTAGCAAATTTTGACAACTCAAGAGGTGAAATTACAAGATCACAATCATGATACTTTTGAAGACTATTGTATCGAGTACTAATATTAAAGACTCTTTGCACTAAAGAAAACGTAGACTTCAATTTTCGTTTATCTACAAAATCAACAATTTGAACATTTGCACCAATCAACACTTCACATTCTTGACGAATGATTTCTACAGGAAAATTATTAAGAATTCCTCCATCAGAATATAATCTGTCTTGTATTTTCACTGGTGCGAAAACACCTGGAAAACTACAAGAGGCTAAAATAGGCTTTATGAGTTCTCCCTTGCTAAACACCTTGGACCTAGCATTCTCTATATCAGTAGCAACAATATACATAGGCACTTTTAACGCTGCAAAAGCATTTTCCTTCAATAAGGGCTCTAGTAATCCACCTAATGCTTCAGTGTCCAAAATACCTGGTTTCTTCCATGTATAATACCCAGGTTTAAATATCGTAGTCGATAGAAAAAAATCTAATATTTCATCACTAGAATAACCATATGCAAACAAGGCTCCTACAATAGATCCAGAACTTGTTCCTGAAATAACATCAATATTGATATTTCTTTCTTCGAGAGCTTTTAGGATTCCAATATGTGCGGCTCCTTTTGCTCCTCCTCCGCTTAAAGTCAATCCAATTCGAAATTTTTGTTTCATTTTATTTGGGTGTTTTTATAATATATTTCTACATAATGAAATAAATAAATCAATATATATAGGCAATAATTAAAATAAACTTCATTATTTTTTTCTACAATACTTCTATTTTGTCTTTGTTATGGAGACTAAAATGCTATAATTTTACATCATAAGGTTAAAGAACCATATGTAAATGTTGAAACATATCTACAAATTTATACTATGACAAGCGATTATCATTGAGTAATAAATTCTAAAAAATAGATCAGATATAGCTAGTAAAAAATAGGATTGAGTAAATAAATATAGTTATTCTGAAAGCCGATACAAATTTGGATATGTTCACGGGATTATAATTTGCAAAGTTAGTCATCAAGTAATGTTGACTAACTTTTTTTTTAGTCAATTCTTAAATCTTCAATTACAAACCCTTCATATAATTTCTCGTCAAAAACCACTTTTTGTTGTGATTCCATAGTTAACATCATACTTTCGATTTCAATGTCGATACGTGTTGCATCTTTATTAAAAATCTTTACATACACTAATTCCTCACTTTCCATATTCAGCGCAATCCGAATTTTACTTAATTCAGAAAATCGATCTGTTGGTTTAAATTCTACAAGATAACAACGCTCTTCATTAATTTTATCTTCTCCCACAATCGCATATTCGAATTCTCCAGAATTATACTTCTCCATTAATGAAATGGGATTATAAAAATCTGTATCATCGTCAGAAAGTGGATCATTAACTTGCACCGACTTCGCATTGCGGTCAATTAAATAAAAGGCATTTGAAGTGCTTAAAATTTCATTATCTCCTATAGAAACGAAATATTCCTCATTGGTTTGTTCTAAGCTTCCACTTCGTTTCGTTTTTTCAGCTCCTGGATAATCGACGCTAAATGTGAAGTCCACCTTGACAAGGTCATTGCTCTTTATATGACTACTCACTCTATTTAACAAATTTTCAGCCTTTTCATCATATATTTTTTGGGCTTTAAGCCCAAAAGTCATTAAACAAAGGATACTTAAAATAAAACTCTTCATACAGTTAAAATAAGGTACAGATTCGAATAATACTATTTAAAATCAAAAATGTCGAATAAATTCTTCTTAAAAATATGTCATTTCTTCCTAAGAAAAGTTCAAGATAGCTAAGCTATTTCTTTAATTTATAAGTCGAACTCACTTATTTATAATTTAAATGTAGCATCGACAAATTAAGATTTAAAAGGTATATGTAAGACGAATAAAATTTAAATAAATTTTTAAGATGTTGTTAAAAGAAATAAAAAAGCCGTACACATGTAAGTTGTATACGGCCTCATATTTTATACGAACTGCTTATTTATTTGCAGCATATCTTTTATTCACTTCATCCCAGTTTATGAGATTAAAGAAAGCAGATACATAGTCTGGTCGCTTATTCTGATACTTCAAATAATAAGCATGTTCCCATACATCTAGCCCCAAAATAGGGGTTCCTCCACAGCCTACTCCTGGCATTAAAGGGTTATCTTGATTGGGTGTAGAGCATACCTCCACTTTTCCACCATTGTGAACACACAACCATGCCCAGCCAGAACCAAATCTTGTCTTTGCAGCAGCAGAAAACTTTTCTTTAAATGCATCATATGATCCGAAAGCGTCATTAATCGCATCAGCAATTGCTCCAGTTGGTTCTCCTCCCCCATTAGGAGACATTACTTGCCAAAATAAACTATGATTATAATATCCACCACCGTTGTTGCGGACAGCAGCATTATTCAAATCAAGATTTTCAATTATTTGTTCAATACTTTTTCCTTCCAAATCTGTTCCTTCTATTGCAGCATTTAACTTCTTAGTATATCCAGCATGGTGTTTCCCATGATGTATCATCATTGTTTCCTTATCAATATTCGGTTCTAGTGCATCATGAGCATATGGTAAATCAGGTAATTCAAAAGCCATTTATATAAATTTTTCCCACAAGGGTTCGTTAATAAAATTATAGTCAATAATAGTACAAAAAAAAGAAATCATTTGTTCACCTTACTATATTTCAGCAAACATTCTATCTTTTAATCTTTTGTTTAATTTTTGGTGGAGGTGTAGTCTTAAGTTCTTCACCTAGTTGATTAGCCGCAGCGAATGAGGTAACCATTTGAGATAACATATCACTGGCTGCAGATGGAGAATTAGGTAATAAAATCAGACTACTTTTATTAGTTTCACCCATTGATTGTAGCGTATCATAATGCTGAGTAATAACGATCAGCGCACTTGCCTCCTGAGAGTTAATACCAACTTGATTCAATACTTCAACTGAATCTTCAAGACCTTTCGCAATCTCTCTTCGTTGATCTGCTGTACCTTGTCCTTGTAATCTTTTACTCTCAGCTTCTGCTTTTGCCTTTGCAACGATTCGAATCCTTTCAGCTTCTCCTTCATACTCTGCTGCTATTTTTTCACGCTCTGAAGCATTAATACGGTTCATTGCATCTTTCACCGCCGCATCGGGGTCAATATCCGTAACTAGCGCTTTTATAATACCATAACCATATGTATTCATTGCATCTTCCAATTCTCTTTTGATTGCAATCGCAATATCATCTTTTCGCAAAAAAACATCATCCAATTTTAATTTTGGTACTTCTGCTCGCACTGTATCAAAAACATAAGATGTAATTTGTGCATCCGGATTCTCCAATTTATAAAAGGCTTCGAATATATTTTCCTTTAGTATAACATACTGAACTGAAACTTTCATTTTTACGAATACATCATCTTTTGTCTTTGTTTCCACATTAACATCTAGTTGATTGATTTTCATGGACACTTTTCCAGAAACCTTATCAATGAATGGAATCTTAAAATGAAGCCCTGGCATCCTAATACTGGTAAATCTTCCGAATCGCTCAATTATAGCAGCAGTTTGTTGTTTCACTGTAAAGACTGAGCTAGCCAATAATGCCAACATTATAAATACAAATACACCTGTAAGAAATATAGGGTCCATATGTGTTGAATTTAAATTAACAATAAGTATACAATATAAAAAGATAAATACGAATGGAGAAGTTCCTTGCAAAAAACTATATCAGATTAAACCTCTAATATCATCGACTAAAAAAAATTATACTTTTTATCTGCTCTACAAAAAGGTAGATACAGGCAAAAAAAAAGCCGAAAGAAAAATTCTTTCGGCTTAGAATATTATTATGTCAATTAATAACCGCTGTTTTTGTTCCCGCTGTAAGTAGAACCTTTAGGAGAACTTGAAGATCTTCCATATCCGCTTCCTGCGTCAGGACCTTCTGGTCTTGTCATATCGAAATCAGATGCTTCACAAACTTTAAATTCAACTCTTCTGTTCATATACTGCTGAGAAGCTACTTCGCCTCCTCCACTATTAGGAACATTCTTTATTAGTGGATCTTCTTCACCACCATACATTAACTTAAGTCTATCTCTAGAAATACCGTAGTTCATTACTAAATAATCAACTGCAGCTTTTGATCTGTTATATGATAAAACTTTGTTGTAATCGTTATTGTTTCTAGAATCAGTGTGACCTTCAACAGTTACACATAAGTCAGGACATTTCTCCAATACTTGTGCAACGTGGTGCAACTGACCATAGTATTCAGGCTTGATGTAATACTTATCAAGATCAAAATGAATCATAGGTAAGAACCAATCTCCACATCCAGTCTTAACTAAAGTTGACTGTAATGCTCCAACTTTTGAATCAACAATTGTTGTCACATCAGACTCTGTTAAATAATCTGGTGCTGGAATATCAGCAACACCTTTATCATCAACTGTATACCCTGGAGGCGAATAAGGCTCTTTATCCTTACAGTCTGCAATTCCGTCACCATCTGAATCAAGAGTTACACCTCTTGTATCAACTGGACATCCAGCATCAGTTCCTAATTCTTGATCTAACATATCAACCACACCGTCAGCATCAGCATCTGTCAAATCTAAAACAGGTCTTTGCTTAAGCTCAGCAATATCACTAAAAGTTTGATCGATTGGATTCAACCAATAAAGTGGCTCAGTAACTTTGTTAAAGTTTCCTAAGTTAATTCCTAATCTAAAATTAGTATAGTGTGCATTATCACTATCATTTGTTTGATCCAAAGTAGTTCTGTACTCATGACCATCCCACTTATCAAAATCTTGTGCCCAGAATTGGTGCTCAAGAGTAATGTTAACTCTTTTGTTGATTTTTCTTGAAACAGCTACAGAACCAACAAAAGATGGGAAAATAAATCCATTATCAAAAAGGATACTTGGTACTCCTCTATCGTTCTCTGCAACACTTTCATAAGTACCATCTAAGATAGACTTAATTTCAGCTCTTTTAGCTCTTGTATTTTCTTGAAATACTAGATCGTCCGTAAAGTTATACGGAGTGTCACCGTTGTAATAATTCATTCTAACATTTGCACTAGTAATACCCATACCGATACCAGCATAAAAATTCCATTTGTTTCTTGGCTTGTGGAATAATAAATTACCAATGTTAGTTAAAATCTCAACTGATCCTTGAATGTTATTAGAACGGAAAGTTCTAAAAAGAAAATCAGTATCTGTATATCCTACAAAGTCTTGATTTCTATTATCTCTTTTAAGGACATTTATTCTACTTGCTCTACCATCTAATCCGGTACCAGAAGTATATTGAGCATTAAGTCTGTAAGAAAATACATAATTAATAGCTCTTCTAAAGTGTAATCCAATTCCGAAACCAGAAGGTAGATCAGAAGGCACATCACCATTAATATGGAAATGTCCAAGGTGGATTCCTATTTCAGTTGCATTTTTTGGTCTGGCAGAATAGTTGTATTGACCCATTCTCCATTTTTTGTTTTGGTCTGAATCAATTGTCATATCATCTGATATAACAGCATCTGACCATGTGTCATCGCCTTGCGAATGACCGGCGTACCCAAGGAAGGTTACTAGTCCTATTACTAGTAAAATTCGATTTAACATAAAAATTAATTTAATTGACATAAAGTAAATCTACAACACTCAGTAGCTGTAGTTATTAATTGAAAATAATCACAAAAGTACTAATTTTTTACAAATTATCACTATTTGTCATGAATAGAATACAGCAAAGATCGCTCCGAAATATGTGTAACCCGCTCATCTTTGTCATAAAGATTTGATAAATAACGATTTATTATATCTGAAACATCTGAAAAAATAGCTTCATCTGTTAATTCTATATTATTTTGCATCAAATAAGCGAATACTCTAGCCATTCCACAATTTGCTACAAAATCTGGAATCAAAGAAATTCGATCATCTATTGCATCAGCTGTTTTACCAAAAAATACTTTATCGTCCACAAATGGCACATTGGCTCCACAAGAAATCAATTCCAAGCCATTTGCTATCATGCGTTCTACTTGTTCCATCTCCACTATTTTAGATGCTGCTCCAGGAATAAAGATATCGCATGGTACATCCCATATCTGTTTATTTCCATCTTGAAAGGATAGCATATTTTCTGCTACCAATTTATTATTTTGCTTTTCGGTGAATAATTCTTCCACATCTTGCAATGAAAACCCATCTTGATTGATTACTGCTCCAGCAATATCTATAATGCCAACAATCTTTGCTCCCATCCTTGCCAAGTAGAATCCTGCTGCTGATGCAACATTTCCCCAGCCTTGAATGATTACTTTTTTCCCTTCTACATCCTCTTTTTTAAATATACCGTAAAAGTGACGAACTGATTCTGCTACACCATAACCCGTAATCATATCTGCTACAGCATACCTATTTTTCGAATTAGGAATAAACTTTGGATTTTCTAAAATTTTTGCACAACCATATCGAAGTTGCCCTATCAAATTGATTCGCTCACCTTGTGAACTTTTTAAATGTCCATTTACAATTCCTTCTTGTGGATGCCACAAGCCTAAATCTTCCGTAATCGGTATAACATCCTTCAACTCATCTACATTCAAATCTCCACCTGTACCATAATAACTCTTCAAAATAGGGATAACCGTTTTATACCATCTTTTTAAAACATCATCTCTTCTCGGATCATGAGGATCAAAGTCTATCCCCGACTTTGCACCTCCTATAGGAGGACCACACACCGAAAATTTAATTTCCATAACCTTAGCTAATGAAATTACTTCTTCTTTCGTTAAACCTTTTCGCATTCTTGTCCCACCTCCTGCAGCACCATTTTTCAGCGAGTTGATCACAATCCAACCTCTTGCCTCAGACTCAGAATCATTCCATTCAAATAAAACTTCAGGTGCTTTTGACTTATACGCATCAAGGATTTCCTTTAAATCATTCATATTGTAAAATTATATAAAGTATAGTTTATTTTAAATCAATCTTTTTTATATTTGTAAAAAATATAATGTGTTATGCTCGAAAATTGGCTCAGTAAAGTATCACCTGCCTTAACTAATGAATTATCAACACTTTCACCAGAATCAATTGGTCGATCCATCAAAATTCATAAAAATCTATTTCCACAGTTAGATGATTGCCAAGTTGTCATATTCAGCGACCACTCCACAAATATGGATTTTATTCGCACACAATTTTACAAAATGTATCATCATTTCGACAACTTATTTTTTGCGGATCTTGGAGAAATTAGAAATTCTGATACCAACTTTTTGATAAATCTTTTTAATGAGCTAATTGAAAGTAAACTCATTCCTATAATTGTAACCAACAATAAAGAATTAATCCACACCTTTCATTATGCGTTGAATAGTTTTAATTCTGAGTTCAAAAGCCTACACATAGGTAAAGAAGTTGCACCATTTAAAGATGTTGATTATGCAAATTGTAAAGCAGTATACTCAGTAGGTGTACAAGGACATCAAGTAGCTCCCTCTCATCTCAACCATAAGCACATTATGAGGCTTGCTGAAATAAAAAACTTTATCGAAGAAGCTGAACCTGTAACACGAAATGTAGACACGATTCAATTCAACTTAAATGCCATGAAACATGCTGAAGTTATAGGTTTAAAAGAAGCTTCTCCATGTGGTCTGGATGCCAATGAGTTCACCCAATTATTTAGATATTTTGGATATAATGATATTTTAAAAGCAATATTTATTACGGGTTATGACTCGCAATATGATTTCAATCATATGACAGCTCAACTCATTGCACAAGGCTTATGGTATTTCATTGATGCTAAAGACAATTGCTTTAAAGAAAACATTGACAGTAACGAAGCATTTAATGAATTTGTAGTCGATATTGAAGGACTTGAAACACCTTTATCTTTTGTGAAAGCTAAAAAATCAGGTCGTTGGTGGATTAAATCTCATCACGACAATGATGTCTTAATTCCTTGTAGTTTTAGAGATTATGAGATGGCTTGTAACAATGAAATCCCAAATCGTCTCATTGAAACCTTATAGGTGAGATACGAGTTGCTCCATTTTCATTCCTCTACTACCTTTTAGTAGAATTGTTCGATTCTTCCAGCTTGACAAGGTAGTTGCATCTAAAAAAGACGATATGTCTTTATATACATAATCTTCGTTTATGTGAGCGAAACCTTGACCGACTGCATAAAACTCTATACCAATGGATTTCAACAGCTGGCACAATCGAAGATGCTCCACGTCTGAAAAACTCCCTAGTTCTAGCATCTCACCCACAATTATAACTTTATTCTTTGCTTCAAATGAATCGAAATATCGAATGGCAGCTTCCATGCTACTTGGATTTGAATTATAAGCATCAAGAAACAACGTATTTCGATCCGTTCTCTTCCATTGAGAGCGATTTTCTGGCGCAGCGAAACAGTTAAAAGCCTGAATAAGTTGTTTTGGGTCAAGCCCAAAATAACCTGAAACTGCTACTGCACATTCAACATTCTGAACATTGTGCATACCTCCTAAATCAATTGATACGTTTTCATTCTTTATCTTTCCCTCAATTTTGGGCTTAAAGCCCAAAAATTCGAAATCAAATGTCGAAATTCCTTTGGCATACGAATAGGTGTTATGATATCCCTCCAGTGCTCCTGGCAACCAACTGCTTTTTGTATCGTAAAAGATAAGTTGATTTCTGGATTTCAAAAAATCGTACAATTCTGTCTTTCCTTTAAAAATATTCTCTTGACTCCCGAACTCTCCTATATGCGCCTTACCAATATTTGTAATCAAACCACAGTCTGGTTCTGCTATTTCACATAATGCTTTAATCTCCCCTACATGGTTAGCTCCCATTTCTATTACTGCAATTTCTGTGGACTCTTGAATAGATAAAAGTGTCAATGGGACACCAAGATGGTTATTGTAATTTCCTTTCGTATATTGAACATGATATTTCTGACTAAGAAAATGTGCAATAAGTTCTTTTGTTGTTGTTTTACCGTTACTTCCGGTTAATGCGATAAAAGTTGTATCCTTTAATGTATTTCGGTGAAAGTTTGCTACCTTTTGCAACGCATCAAGAGTGTCCTGAACAAAGATAAATTGATCTCCTTTCAGAGAAGCATCATTAACAACTGCATATTTAGCACCTTTCTCTATTGCTGATGAAGCGAATTTATTACCATCAAAATGTTCGCCTTTGATAGCAAAAAACATCGCATGTTCTTCGATAGTTCTTGTATCGATTGACACAGAAGAACATTCCTTAAATGCATTGTAAAGTTTCGTTAAATCCATAATTGTAAAAATAAAAAGAGCCTCTCAAATGTTTGAGAAGCTCTACTTATTATTTTAAAGAATGATGTTTAATATCTTCTTTTTACAGGTTTACGTTTTTTGAACTCGTTTCCTGAAGAATCTTCGTTTCCTGAAGGTCCACCTACTCGAATCATTGCACATCTAAAACCAACAGTCTTACTAGATGTATTTTCATCCATGAATCTTCTTGTGCCTGGCGCTAACCAATACAATCTATCTGCCCAAGAACCACCTTTGATAACTCTAGATTCATCATTGATAAGTGTATACTTACCGTATTCGTATTTCACGATTTCATCGTCACCATCTCGAAAGTTCTTAACATCAGATCGTTTGTAATTCTCTCTACTCGCTACTAATGTATCTTCTACTGGTCTTGTTTTCAAATAACCTAAACTATCTTTATCAACCGGTCTTCCATCTTCATCGAGAATGATTTCACGATATTCATTTCCTCTGAATGGGTTCAAGTCATGATTTTCTGCGTCTCTTAAAGTAGTAGAAGTTGTAGGTCTATATACATCAGCAGTCCATTCACTAACATTTCCTGCCATGTTATATAATCCAAAATCATTTGGATAATTCTTATCAACTTCCACTGTAATGTGTCCTTTATCATTTAAAGCACCAGCCATACCCATGTAATCTCCTCTACCTCTTTTAAAGTTTGCCAACATCTGACCTTGATACTTATCCCTTACTTTATATCGAGCTGTATTACCATCCCATGGGAACCATCTTCTATCGGTAATAATTTCATCTTTTGATGCTGCTTGATTACCTTGAAGAGCCAATGCTGCATATTCCCACTCCGCTTCCGTAGGAAGTCTATAATCAGGTAGCATAATTCCGTCACTAAATGTAACTTGACGCTCTCCACCAGTTTTCAAATCCGGAAGATTTTTTCTAACATTCCCTGTATATTGTCCATCAAGATATGCTTCTGTATCGAAACTTTCTCGGTCCGTCTGATCAGGAGAAGGATTTAATATACCTCTTTTAATAAGGATCGCTTCGTTTACACGATTTGATCTCCATTTGCTATACTTTGTTGCTTGTGTCCACGATACACCAACTACTGGATAGTTATCGAAAGAAGGGTGTCTAAAATATGTTCTTACAAATGGTTCATTGTAAGATAATTCTTCTCTCCACACTAAGGTATCAGGTAATGCATCCATCCATACTTCTGGATAAGATTTATAGACTCTTCCCAACCAATATAGATATTCTCTGTAATCAATATTACGAACTTCTGTTTCATCCATATAAAATGAAGATACAGTTACTCTTCTTGGAACATTATTCCATTCATAGGTAACATCCTCGAGTGCTTGACCCATCATAAAGGTTCCACCTTCTATCGGAACAAGATTCGGTCCAGTTACTTGACCTTCATAGTCCAGCTTTTCAAATCCACCCCATTCTTGGTTATTGTATTCCCATCCAGTAGAGTTCGAAGATTCTTTACTTCCTCCACAGCTTGCTATCAAGGCTGTTAGTGCTAAAAACGCAAAAGATAATCTCAATACTTTAAACATCGTCGCTATTAATTATTTTTAATTTCGCAAAAATATAATCATGAATCAATTCTAAAGAATTTTAGCAAATCTTTATGCTAAAAAACTTCACAATAGCAGATTTTTCTTTTATAAATCAACTATCCGACTTGATTCCAATGGTTATATAACTAATATCATACCAAATTATTATATAGCTACCTAAATATTTCAAAACAGTCGCTATACTTTGTTGGTCTATTTCTATCCTCAAAGGTCATAACAATCCCAATTTCATGGGCTCCACCAGTTCCGGCAAGACTTGAAACAGTTATATCATAACTATATTCTATTCTAAAAAAATCTTTTTCAAATCCTGCGCTAAGTATAAATGCATCACCGTTTGTCGACGCATATCTATACCATGACCCTACAGACATGACACCAATATCAAGCAATGCCCCTATTAGAAGTTGTGATGTTGGATTTTGATAAACGTATAAAATTTGAGGAGAGATATACGCTTTATTCCTTCTTATGTTCAAGCTAGGTGTATAAATCTGAGCACCTGCATGAAAGGAGCTTCGAACAGGAACTCCTCTTATTGATTCTGATTTTCCACTTTCAATAAATTGGATATCAGGGGCATTCAAGTGTTTTAGTGAAAATCCAGTGTAAAATATTTTATTGTAATAAACACCTCCTACTCCCACATCAAAATATATTCGGTTGGTGTTATCAGGCTCTACTTCTGTTCCAGGAATATTGGATCCACCAGGAGTTATAGCGCCTGTTTCATTATCAATTTGATCGCCAAAAATTAATTTTTGCCAATTTATTCTAGATTGTCTTATAGAAGGTTCAATCCCAATCTTTAAATATTGGTTATTGCCTAGATTAATTGCATAAGCGTACGTAAAGGACGCTCTATTTGTCTTTAATACTCCATTTCCGGCTTCATCAGCTAAAACAGCAAAACCAATTCCCGAGTTAAATGTATTAAAGAATTGATCATAAGAAGCTGCATAAGTCTGATATGCTGATGGTAATCCAGGCCACTGATTTCTATAATTTATGGCAACCTTCGGACCGAAAGTGTTACCAGCAAATGCAGGATTCAAATGCAATGGAGCATTATAAAATTGCGAAAACATTGGGTCTTGAGCACAAGACCATTTCGCAATGAACATGCATAAAAAAATTATAATAGATAGCTTTTTAATAATTGTATCGCTTTTTTATGATCAATAGGTTTGCATAAATATAAACTTAATAACGGATAGAAAAATTATATGTTTACTTTGTTTCTAAACTGACAATAATAAAAGAATCGCTTAAAATATATTCAAAAATCGGTCGTTAATTCGATATTGACTTAACTTTAGTTTGTAAAATAGGTTCCATGACATACACCCGTTTCTTATTTCTATTCTTCCTTTACTGCTCTTCCGTAATAACTTATGCACAAGAAGTTAAAACCTACGAACTTTCTTTTAATTGGGCTGAAGTTTCTTACACACAAGATTTAGTTACCGGCGAACAAGATAAACGCATTAGCTTTGAAGATGCCACTTTCTCTTTCACAAAACCCTACACGCCGATTTACAGCAAAAGATTCGCAGTAAACTCCAATGGGAAAATAAAAGTTGAACTTGTAGATTATACCCTTTTGGGCGAAAGCCCTTACCAAACAATTAATAAAATTCAGTATGAGAAAGAACTAGAAAATCAACTTCAAAATGACTTAAGTTTTATTTCATCAGTTGATCAAAATAGACAGCAGTATTTTGGGAAATTTTCTTTTAACCCAATCCTAAAAACAGCTTCCGGAATTCAATACATAAAGACTGCTACTATAAAAGTGACACATTATACCACGCCACCTCAATTGGCTAAAACTCCTTTTGCTAACAATAGTGTTTTGCGAGACGGAGATCTGTATAAACTTCAAATTAATGAAACTGGAATATTTAAATTGACTGGATCATATTTAGAATCAGAACTCGGCGTCAATTTAAATGAAATCAACCCTTCAACTATTCAAGTTTTCAGTAATCGAGGAGGATATGTTCCAAGAGCCATTGTAGATGATCGAATTGATGATGTAACCGAACTTTCTATCCTGGTGCAGGATGGTAACGATGGGGAAATGAATCCAGAAGACGCTATCTATTTTTATGCTACGGGAGCTGAATATTGGTCAACTACGGAAGGTTCCATCTTTTATCAATACAATGATAATCCATATGATGTGTCAAACTACGTATTTTTAAAAATAGGCAGCGATGAGGGTAAAAGAATTGCTTCTTCAGGTACGGTTTCAGCTGATTTAGAAAGCGTGAGTCAATATTTAGAGAAAGATCGCCATGAACAAAATTTAATTAATATTCAGGCAAATGAATTTAGTACATTAGGTAGTGGAACAGAATGGTTCGGAGAGTATTTTGACCAGAACAAAATTCAAGACTTTTCGGCTACATTAAATATTACCGATGTAATTCCAGGAGAACAAGCGCGATTCCGCACTAATTTTGTCGCGAGAGGTTTTAGCAGCAGCCAAATGAAACTAAAAGTGGATGCTAAGGAAGTTTCCACAACATTTTCAAGTGTAAGTACTTCATTATATAATTCAGCTTTTGCACGAGATAAAGAATCTACTCTTGTGACGGCTTTACAAGAAGATAACCCTGTAATTTCTATTGATTTCAGTCAAAACCCCAATGCAGAAGGTTGGCTAGACTATATAGAGGTACAGTTTATGAAATCACTTGAATACAAAGGGACCACCATCGAGTTCGGAAATAATAGCTTAGCTAATAATAGTGCATTTAGCTTTACGATTGAAAACGGGGAAAATCTGTCGGTATGGGATGTTTCAAAGAATGGATTTGCAAAAGCATTGAATACGGAAACAAATGGTTCGAAGCTTTATTTTGATTGTGCAAATGATGTGAAATTTCAATATGTCGCATTTGATGAATCAAGTACATTACTCCAACCTATTTCAGCTGAAAGAATTGACAACCAGAACCTGCATAGTATACAAACATCAGACATTGTAATTGTAACAACTGAGGAGTTGTGGAGTGAAGCTGAAAGATTAGCAAATCATAGAAGTCAGCATAGTGGGTTTTCTATCACTTTGGTAGATGTTGAACAGGTATTCAATGAATTTTCAGGTGGACGAGTAGATCCTACCGCTGTTCGTGATTTTTTCAAAATGGTGTATGATCGGGATAATGATTTCCAATACGGCATTTTATTTGGCAACGGAACATATGATTATAAAGGAATTACATTTACCAAAGAAGAGGTGAATCATGTTCCAGTGTATGAAACACCAAGCAGCTTACATCCTATAAGTAGTTTTCCTAGTGATGATTATTTTGGTTTACTTAGCATACAAGATGGAGGTAATCTAGAAGGAGAGGTAGATTTAGCTATTGGCAGAATACCAGTAAATACGTCAGCGCAAGCAAAATTAGTAATTGATAAAATCATAAAGTATGATACGGATGAAAGTGTCATAGGCAACTGGAATATACGATCCGTCTTTTTAGCGGATGATGAAGATACGAATTTACATATTGAACCTGCCGATGCGATCAGTGAAGAATATCTTACGGCGAATGAGAATATAAATTTAGAAAAAATATATTTCGATTCTTATACCCAAATTTCAACTCCCGGTGGAGAACGATATCCTGATGTTACCGAAGAAATCAATAGCAATGTTTTTCGAGGTGCACTTACTTTTTGCTACATGGGACATGGAGGCCCTACAGGCTTTGCTCAGGAACGAGTCTTGCAAATTGATAATATTGATAATTGGATTAATGAACGTTCTTATCCATTATTTATAACAGCCACATGTAGCTTAGCTAGCTATGATGATCCCAATATATTTTCTGCGGGTGAAAAAATTGTAGTAAATAAAAATGGAGGAATAGGATTATTCACTACTTGTCGAGCAGTTTATAGTAATGACAATACGCGTTTGACTCGATCCGTCCATGAATTCTTATTGAAAAAAGATGACGATAATGAGTACCTTACAATAGGAGAAATACTCCGTCAAGCAAAAAATTCAACGAAAGGAGACACGGTAAATGAAAATGCACGTAAGTTTCTTTTGTTAGGTGATCCAAGCATGAAATTAAATTATCCTACTCTTGATGTTGTTACGACAGAAATTAACGATCAAGATGTACTGACAGGGTCATTAACAGATACGATAAGTTCACTGAGTAAAATGAAAATAGAAGGATATGTCGCAAAAGATGGGGATGTATTCACATCATACAATGGCGAAATTGATGTAACCGTTTTCGATAAACGTACTCAGCGAAAAACATTAGCACAGGATCCAGGTTCAAGAGTATTCAATTTTGACGTTCGAAAGAATCTATTGTTTAAAGGAAAAGCCAAGGTAAGTGATGGTCGTTTCGAATTAGAATTTATAGTTCCGAAAGATATATTATTCAATATTGGTAAAGGAAAGATTAGTTATTATGCTACGAATGGAAGCGAAGAAGCAACGGGTAGTTTTAGTGATTTTTACATTGGCGGTTCAAGTGAAAATTCAATAGAAGATGACACACCTCCAGTAGTACAAGTATTTATGAACGATGAGAACTTTGTCAGTGGTGGGTTAACCAATAGCGAACCAATCTTATTAGCAAAAATAATTGATGACAATGGGATCAATTTAAGTGGTTCTAGCATCGGTCATGATCTTACAGGTATACTTGACAATCAAACATCCGATAGTTATTATCTAAATGACTTTTACGAAACAGAATTGAATGATTTTACACAAGGAACCGTTCGATATCCTTTATTAAATCTTGAAGAAGGAAGACACAATATAGTAGTAAGAGCATGGGATATTGCAAATAATGTAGGGGAAGGCCAAACAGAGTTTATCGTTAGCAATAGTGAAGATGGTGGATTAGAGCATGTTTTAAATTATCCCAATCCTTTTACGGACAATACGTGTTTTATGTTTGAACACAATCTAGCTCCAGATGTGATGGACATTAAAATTGATATTTACACCGTTAGTGGGAAATTAGTCAAGACCATATTACATCATTCTGTTGTAGAAGGATTCCGTGTTGCAGACATCAAATGGGATGGTACCGATGATTTTGGTGGCCAGCTAGGTAGAGGGGTTTATCTCTACAAAATAAAAGTCAATGCACAATCACAAAACATAACAAAAGAAAGTGCGTTTGAAAAATTAGTCATATTGAAATAATCCTATTTCTTTTTTGATAAATATGATAATAATTATAACTATGTCTAAGTTATATAACATGAGTTTCAATAATGAAGATTATCTTCGTGCGTTGAACGAAAATTTACTTTAACTTAATTTACTTTTGTAGATTTCTATAAAATCTTGATGAAAAATTATACACAATATTTATTGCTTTTTGCATTCATTTCACTAACTACTATAGGTACTTCACAGGTATGGGACCCCACTGATGGATGTTTGAAAGAAACAATGGATGGTGATTGCTTGTCAAACACACTTCTCACAGCAGTTCCATTTTTAAGAATCAACCCGGATGCACGAACAGGCGCTATGGGAGATGTCGGAATCGCCCTTAATTCAAATGAAAGTGCCATGCACTTCAATGCGTCAAAATTAGCTTTTGCGGAAAATGATTTATCGGTTTCAGCGACTTATTCTCCTTGGTTAAATGCCATTGGTTTGAGAGATGTTTACCTCGCTTATTTGTCAGGTCATAAACGTATTAACGACCTCCAGACTTTAGCTATGGATATCAGGTTTTTCTCGCTTGGTTCAATTGAATTCACTGATGTAAATGGGACAGTTACTGGAAATGCAAGACCAAGAGAGTATGCTGTAAGTTTGGCATACGCGCGTAAGTTATCTGAAAAATTTGCTGCTGGCTTAACTGCAAAATATATCTATTCAAACTTGGCAAGTGGACAACAAGTTAATGGAATACAGATAACTGCTGCAAATTCTTTTGCTGTAGATTTATCCTTTAAATATCATCATGATGTTACATTAGGTGATTACAGTGGTCAACTAAATTATGGATTAGCAGTAACAAACCTAGGTGCAAAAGTTACGTACACAAGAGAACTTGAAATCAGAGACTTTTTACCAAGTAATATAGGATTCGGAACTGCACTAGATCTTAATATCGACGATTACAACTCTTTCACCCTTGCGGTTGACATCAATAAATTGCTCGTTCCTACACCAGTTTATGCACCTGCACCTGACTGGGATACAGATGGAAATAATATTGCTGATTTCAGAGAAAAGAACTTAATCGAAGGTGTACTTGGTTCATTTACTGATGCTCCAGGAGGATTCAGTGAAGAGTTAGAAGAATTGAATTATAGTATCGGATTAGAATATTGGTATGACAAACAATTTGCTGTACGAGCAGGATATTATTACGAAACTAGAAACAAAGGGGATCGGAGATTCCTTACAATTGGTTTCGGCTTGAGATATAATACACTGGGAATGAATATTTCGTATTTAGTCCCTACAACACTTCAGCGTAATCCACTTGATAATACTTTAAGATTTGGGTTTACTATTGATTTAGGACAACCTGTAGATCAATAAAAACGACATAAAATAAAATTAAAGCCGTTTCCTTTTGGATGCGGCTTTTTTTATGTGGGGCTTACGCCCAAAAAATGTATACTAGTTCTTTTATATTTTTTACACTCCAAAATGCAATTCGTATTATTTTAAGATATACATAAGGTAAATTCTTTTGGGCTGAAGCCCAAAAGAAAAAGGGAAATAAGCCGGATTCTGTACTTCAACAAAGAAGTGTTCATCATTTATCTATTCTGTCTACCCCTTATGGCACGATCTTGAAGATCGAATCAGACGAGCAGTCTTCCATCCATAATATACGCGACATTTCAACCCGTAAGGTTTATCCACCACTGTAATCACTTACAATCGTCGTGAGCTCTTACCTCACATTTTCACCCTTACTCCGAAGGAGCGGTTATTTTCTGCGACACTATCTATCTTTATAAAAATAAAGTCCATGTATTAAATGGTACGGTGCTCTATGTTGTCCGGACTTTCCTCACTTTTAGCTAAAACCCAAAAGCGCGATGAACTATCCCT
>JAHDGD010000127.1 GCA_020627825.1 Saprospiraceae bacterium | reverse complement strand
AAATTTTGTTACCGAAAGAAGTAAAACCATTTAACTCCTTAAGGCTTCATATCTTTTTTAATACCGAATAGTCCAGTATGGATTTCGCTGAGTTTCTTTGCTTTTTTCGATATATTTAGCAAGCTTCTCATTTAATTCTTCTCTTGATATCTTTTTCGTTTTTGATTTCTTCGGATAAGGCAAGTCAACAGTTGTGCTGCTGATATCAACTTTTGTGGCTGTTACCATAACCGTTCCATCATCAAAATCCAATTCTAAAATCATTCCTGGTAATCCATAATAACCTTCAGGACCACCATTTACGGGAATTTGGTCGGTAAACCAAGCGTAAACTTTTTGATCGAGCACAGGATTATACGTTTCAGCTTTCATACATAAATAACCTGCGACTTCCTTAATCTCATTATGAATTTTCCACTTATACATGGGAACATCTTCTACAACATATTTCTTATTCAATGTTTCAATCACATCCGCACTTTCATTTTTTCCATAATCTCTTATGATAACATACTCTTCTTTTTTCCATGAATACCCATATTCATTCTCTCTTTCCGGTTCGAAATAAACTGATTTATCTCCATTAAAATGTAACGAATACGGAACAGCCCACTTCCTATTACTTCCCCACACACGCTCTGAACGCTCTTTTTCTTCTTCAGAAAGCCACGGTAATTTATCGTTCAATTTTATCCACTCTTTAGTGCGTTCATACGTGATGATACCGCTTGTATTTTGGGCGAAAGCCCCAGAAATAAAAAAGAGAACTCCGAAAATTAATATACTTATTTGTTTCATTATAATCTTATTTTAAAACCACCCTCCTCTTCTAGGAGTTGCTTTTATTCCTTTGATATTATACGTTAAAGAAAGCATTCCATATCGTGCCAAAGTCGTTGTTGTACGGTTACTAACACTATTCCCAAAGGCCGTTTGACTTATGCTCACATTTCTATTTAAGGCATCGTAAATAGAAAGCCTTACTTCCAATTTATTACCTGGCAAGAACAATTTATAAATGGACGCATTTAAGATAGGAATTGTTTCATTTACATTGAATCTTTCGTTAATTATTTGTGTATAATTCATACTTGTATTTAAATAAACACCAAGGAAGAGAGGTGTCTGCAAAGTAGCATCATACGAATTGTTTATATTTCGTTGGTTTTGGGTCGTATTGATATCGTATTTTGTATCTACAATAGACCAATTTCCTTGAAGACGTAAAGAAATTTCCTTTGTAGGAGTATACGTTACAGAAAGACGAGGAGCATACCGTACCGAATTCGTCCTATTTAAAAAGTCATTTACAAAAGCAAAGTTGTTTCCTATCGTTACGCCCATATTAGCGTTACCTTTTACAATATTTTTATAAATAGGAAAATTCCCTCCTAGCGAAAAACGAAAATTATCTCCACCACTATAATTTACAGGACGTACAGTAGTGATTAAGTTTTCATCGACTGTTTCGTCATTAATGATATCATTGGTATACAAACTATATGTAAAGTTTGTAAATAAGCGGACTTGGGCTAAGGCCCAAAAACGACTAGCTCGGGCTGAAATGGTGTGGCTTATTTCTGGTGTTAATTCTGGATTTCCTTCAGTAATATAAAGCGGATTTGTATTGTTAATAATGGGTTGTAATTGATCAATCGCTGGTTCCGTTGCATCTATTCCATAATTCAAATTGGCTCTTGATCCTCTTCCAAAACTTTTGCTTATCGCAAAATGAGGCAACCATACAAAAAACTGCTCATCTATATTTCCACTTATATCCGGATCTACTTTGGATTGAAAATCTCCTATTAAATTGAACACTTGAGCTCCTCCACCTATCGAGATGTTAAAGCCATTATTGAAAAATCGCAAAGCAGTTCCAGCTCTGTGATAAGAAATTGTATTTTCGTATGTTCTACTTAAGAGTGCATTCAGTGTTGTAAGGTCTCCATCTACATCTTCTACCGTTCGATCACCTGTTTCGAGTCTGTTTGAATAGTTATAAAATGTTTGTGAAAAGAACTTCTTTCCTATTGGCTCAACAAACACGGCATTGGCTTTATATTGAATTTTATTTTGTGTTTCATCTGTATTCTGGTTGATAATTGAAACCGAATCCACCATATCGTTCGTATAGAACTCGGAAGTAGACAACTGAGATCCAATATCTGTCAAAGACGTATTTAAATATGACGCACTCAAACCAAATCTTCTGCCTTTCTTTTTGAATTTTTTTCTATAGAATGCTTGCGAATTGACTAAATAACCATTTGTGTTCAATTCGTTGTTAAAGTTGGTAGTGCTGATGAGATCGCTTTCATTACTTAAACTTAGGTTGGTATCATCAAGATTAAAATCATTAATATACGCTCCATTAATTTCAACTTTAAAGCTTGATAAAGAATCAATTTCTTGATCAATAGAAAATTCAGCCCTATGTCCTTGAGATACATCATCACTCACCAACGTACTGTTGTTTTGAAATGAATTTCCTTGCAGAAAATTAGTACGATCTGTCAAGGTTGTTTTTTCAAGTCCAGCTTGGTTGAAATAATATACAGAGGAAATTTCAGTCTTTTCATTATCGTAATTAAAATTAGCCCCTAGATTATAGTTTTCTGGAAATCCAGCTTCATTGCCTTGAAAAAAGAGACTTTGTATGCTGGATTCAATAGAATTTCCACTTCCTCCACCAAATGTATAGAATCTCATTCCACCGCCACCTCCGAATCCAAAATCTGTATCATCAGAAAAATTAAAAGACTGCGAGCCCATAAAATCTTGATAATCATTCCATCCTAAACCATTTCTGCCCGTATTATTTCCTACTCCAATAAGCGAGAATTGCATGGTTTTATTGAACTTGTTGTAATTACCCTTAAGTTCTGCTCGAGACTCTGTTCCTATACCACCTGTGATTTTTCCAAAACCACCCTTTTTAAATTCTTCCTTTAGTTCTAGGTTCATCGTTTTGGATTCAGACTCTACAGTAGAGCCTGTAATTTCTTCTTCTTCAGTTTTGGTATCGAAAACTTGAACTTTTGAAATTCCCTCAGCTGGTAAATTCTTTGTAGCAGCTTTCGGGTCATCACCAAAAAAACTCTTACCATCAACTGTTACTCGATCTACGTCTTTCCCGTCTGCCATGATACTACCATCCATCTCTACTTGTATACCTGGAAGTTGGCGCAAAAGTTCTTCGACGCTAGATCCTTCAGGAACTTGAAAAGTTGAAGCGTCATATTCAATAGTGTCACCTCGCATTTTGATAGGTGCCTTTGCCGCTTTAATAACAACCTGCATGAGTTCCTCTGCAATTTCTGTCATCTTCATTGTTTCCAAATTGACATTATCTCCTGAAGAAGCAACAGGAATCATTAAAGGAATATATCCTATATAAGTGGATTTAACCAGATAATTACCTGGTTCCACTTTTTTGAAAATAAAACTTCCATCGAGCTCGGTTCTAGTAAACTTCACCATTGTGGAATCTGATTTTTCAAGAAGTAAAACCGTAGAAGAAATGAGGGCATTTCCTAAGGTATCTTGAACCATTCCTTTTATGTTGAATGTATTTTGAGCAGAAAGAGATAAACAGAATAGTAGGAATAAAGAACTTAATATGGTTTTCATATTTGGTTAGATGTTTTGAAATCTAAGATTGGTGTAAACGTTAAAAGTTTAAAAGTAGATCAATAAAATTGCTTGAATTAAAGAATACAATACTTTTAGCTTTATTTAACAAACGAGATTATACTGCTAATGTTTTACCTTCAAGTAAACAGTAATTGGAAAAGTTCCGATAGGATCGATTCAAATTTTCAGTATATTCGCCGTATATAAGATGAAAAAATGATGAATACGAAGAAAAAGAAATTAAGCTTTCTTCAAATTTGGAATATGAGCTTTGGGTTTTTAGGAATCCAGTTTGGGTTTGCTTTACAAGGAGGTTTTATGTCGCGAATTTTCCAATCTTTGGGCGCTGCAAAAGATGAAATTCCAATGCTGTGGATTTTTGCTCCGTTGGCAGGTCTTATTGTACAGCCTATTATAGGATATATGAGTGATCGAACTTGGCATCCAAGATGGGGACGTAGAAAACCATTTTTCTTTGTAGGAGCCGTTTTAGCATCTATAGCATTAATTTTTATGCCTTATTCACCTTATTTGTGGGTTGCTGTAGGAACATTGTTGATTCTTGATAGCTCCATTAACATAAGTATGGAACCGTTCAGAGCTTTAGTCGCGGATTTATTACCAGAATCACAGCGAAGTTATGGTTTTATTGTACAAACTTTGATCATAGGTATTGGTACATGGGTTGCAAGTCAACTTCCGTGGTTTTTAAAAGAAATAGGCGTTTCAAATGAGACGGTAACCAGTCAGATTCCTATGAATGTAAAGATGGCTTTTCTTATAGGAGGTATCGTTTTTATAGCTTCCATCATCTACACTATTTTAACAACAAAAGAATATCCACCTGAGGACATTGAAGCATTCGAAAAAGAGAAAAAAGAAACGGCTGGTTTTCTTAATGGTCTCGAAGAGATCTTCCAGAATATTGTCACGATGCCAAAAACAATGGCGAAACTTGGTGTTGTACAATTCTTCAGCTGGTTTGCTTTCTTTACCATGTGGAGTATGGCGACTCCTGCTTTAACTGAACATGTATTTAATGCAAAAAAACCAGAAGAGGGAACCGTATCACCGGACGCTTATGCTCTTGCAGACCTAGCATACAATAATGCTGCGGATCTAGTTGGTTCAGCTATGGGAATGTATGGTTTATCCTCCATGGCATTTGCTCTTTTATTTACTTTTGTAGCAAGCAAAATCAACATCAATCGAAAATTTGTCCACATGGGATCTCTGATCATCGGCGGGATTGGTTTTATAATGATGCAATTTTGCACGGATGCTTTTATGTTGAATCTTTGCTTTGTAGCCATAGGAATATCTTGGGGTAGTATTTTGTCCATGCCATATGCGATGTTGTCCAGTGCTATTGATCCCAATAAAATGGGTGTTTTCATGGGGCTGTTCAATATGTTCATTGTCATACCTCAAATTTTAGCTGCTATAGGAGGCGTTAACTTAGCGTATACCTTTTTAGGTGATGAAGTTATTAACACTATGATATTTGCTGGTATTTCATTATGTATTGCTGGATTATCTACTCTTTTAATCACAAACCCCAATGCAATAAAGTATCAATCGAGTTCGACTGAATCTATCGCTTAGGCTGAATATATCATCATGTCTTCAACGAAATCTTTAGCCATTCAATCTATTTCTTGGAAAGGATTTGGTGCTTTTGCTCAGTTGTTTTTTGGATTCGCATTTACGCTATTGTTGATGCGCTACATTTCACCTGATGCATATGGTGTTGTCGCAAAAGTTTACATCATCCTTAGTCTTTTTAATGTTTTTCTTGACTTTGGATTTTCCATGGGAATTGTTCAGAGTAAAGAAAAATCAAGGTCTTTTTTGAGTTCCCATTTTTACTTAAGCTTGATGATCGCAGTGGGTTTAGCCATCATCATGATAGCTAGTGCAAAATCCATATCCGTATTTTATCAAGTTCCTGAATTGCAACATATATTATATGCATTATCAGCAAATTTGGTTATAGGAGGATTGGTTATTGTTCATCGCGCTGTACTCCAAAAAAAATTACGCTTTAAAGCATTAAGTATTATCCAGTTTATAGGCTTTTTCATTTCAGGTCTTATTGCCCTCATACTTGCCTATTTCGGCTATGGCTACTACGCTATAATCGCTCAAATTATCGTATTGAATATCATACAATCCATTCTATTATGGACCTTTTCTAGATTTACACCAAGTTTGCATTTTAGCTGGCAAGACATCAGAAAAACAAGTCAATTTTCCGTCTATATTTTCTTCATTCAAGTGATCAATTATGCGAGTGAAATTCTAGATCAATTTTTAAGTTCTATTTATTTTTCACAAGATACTTTAGGGAAATACAATCGGTCAATTTCTCTGACTCGTACCCCTGTTCGTTTAATTCCTTCCACATTTGGTAATGTGCTTTTTCCATTGTTTACCCACTCTATTCAAGAAAAAGGGATTGATCGAAATGAAGAATTATACATTCGATCAAGTTGTATTGTCTTTCATTTAATTGCTCCATTATTAAGTATTATTTGCATCGCGCCTAGAACGATTGTAGAATTTCTGCTACCTACCGAATGGTGGGACATTTCGCCTTATATTCAACTGTTAGCTTTTATTTCTCTATTTATGATATTAGAAATAGAAGGATCTTTGTTTTTATCGAAAGGAAAATCTCAAGAGTTAGCTAAAGTTTCAACGGTAAACAAAATTATACGAATTGCAAGTATTGTTATAGGTATTGCAAATGGACTTATGGCCTTGTTATATGCTTTACTATGCGCAGAAATCATTATGCGTATGGTGTATCTATTTTCCGTTCGATTTTATCTTAAGGGAAACATTGTCTTGTATCTCAAAAGACTCGCAATTCCCTTAGTATCTACCCTATTTTTTGCAGGAATTGTATATTGTTTAAAATATATTTTTGCCTTGAATGGAATCGCCTTTTTAATCAGTAGCATCATAAGTTATCTTCTCTATCTTACAATAAGTTATAGATTTGAAATAGGTCAAGGAGGGAAGGATCTTGGTGTATTAATAAAAACAATCCGCTCTAGAAATACCGGTTTACAATAAACTTGGTCGTTGTGTAATTTCATGAAAGCAAATTGCATCTTTTGCATAGTAATGAAACACCATACTTTTTCTTGTGCTTTCCGGATTTTGAACAGCTTCTCCACCATGCAAAAGGTTTGCATGCCATATTAAAATATCCCCCTTTTTAGCTAAAAACACCTCTTTTTTCATGTGCTTTTCTTGTACAAGTTCTTCTATTTTCTTCTCATATGCATCGTACGTATACTGACCAAGTTTTAATCGAGTTCCTTCATTCCCAAAATCTTTATTCATAAGATATGGTAACGTATGTGAGCTTTGGTAATAATGCAAAGGACCACTATCCGCAGTAATATCTTCAAGTGCTACCCATACAGCAATTAAATTGCCATAGGGAAAGGTTGTCATGTGTATGGAATCAGAATGTGTTTTCTGATTACTCCCTGTTATAAAATTTATAGATTGAAATAAGTTTACGGGTTTCCCCAAAAGAGTTTTTAATACGTCGTTAAGTACCTGATCGTGACCAGCGCTATGAATGATTTCTGATATTTTATGCGAAAACATAATTTTATTACGGTATCGCCAATTTGCTTTATTGGACGCTATTAATTTGTCAATTTCTTGATTGATTTGATCAACTTTTTCCGAAGAATAAAATTCAGGAATTATGGCATATCCATTATCAGACCATGACAAAAGATGTGGCTTTATATGATCTGGTAGTTTTTGATAATTTGGGTCGGAGCCCAAAAAGTCTTTAGAATTCTGTTTATCATATGGATTCTGCGGACTGGTTAAGTGGTCGAAATCTGCTGAAGAAATAGAAGAATAGTATCGCTTTTGAATTCCATATTTTTTATACAATGGAATATTGTGTTTCAATTTATTTCTATGAAATAGATTATATAAACTGTAAACAAACTTAAATTTCTTTAGATATTCCAACATGAATCAAATGATTTATTGTGCTGATTTATAATATTGTTCTGGCGTAAGAACTGGAATTGAACTGTTTTTATAATCTTTAGTATTTCTAGTTATAATAAGATCGATCTGTCCGTTTGTCTCACATGCAAAATATTGGATTGCGTCTTCAAAGTCCTTAAACTTAGATTGTATTGCTTTCAATAGTATTTGTTTATCTATTGTTAATATATCGGTTATTGTTAAAAATTGGTTGATTTTTTTAATTACCTTTTCGTGAGAAGAAATTTGTCTAAGTATGTAATACACATTACTTATTATTACAGCTGTAGTAAAGCCATTAAGCTTTTGCAAATCAATCTGTGAAAGAAGATATGCAGTATACTTAGCATGCGGTTCTCTGTCCAAAAATAGATCAAGAATAACATCACAATCTAATAGAATGTTTTTCATTTGTCTAATTGCTTTTTAGATAATGCTTTTTTAAGTTCATTTTTATAATTAAAACCTTTTGGCGCTTTAAAAGAACCTTTTAAGGATTCTACAAGTGGAGTGAAAGATACATCGTCATCAGGTAGTTCATCTGTAATAGATTTAAGATAGTTTTCTATAATATTAGATAAACTTCTTTCTTTTCTTTTTGCATATTCTTTTGCTTTTTCAATAACTTTTTTATCTATAGTTAACGTTAATTTCGTGCTCATCTCTTAACTTATATTAAATTTCTAGAACGATCATAAATGTATAAAAAAATCGCAAGAAACGTATTTTTTCGTATGTGTTTATACGTGTTCAAGTAGCTTCTTTCGAAAAACAATAGCAAAAGAATTTTGTATTATTGGAGCATAATCGAAAATCATGATCAGTTGGCTAGCTCGAAAAATATTCCATTTGTGGGGGTGGAAGAAAGAAGGACACATTCCAAATGAAATCCCCAAGAAACTTTATGTTGTTATTCCACATACGTCCAATTGGGATTTCCCAGTAGGCATTTTATTAAAATTTGGCCATAAAATGAATGTTGGGTTTATTGCGAAGTCTTCCCTTTTCTTTTGGCCAGTAGGGTGGTTTTTTAAAGCATTGGGAGGGATCCCTGTAAATAGAGATAAAACGGCTGGTTTTATTGATAGCGTTATTCATACCATAAATAGTAGAGATACATTTTCGACAGCCATTGCACCGGAAGGAAGTCGCTCGAAAGTTAAGACATTGAAAAAGGGGTTTTATTACATAGCTAAAGGAGCCAAAATTCCTATAGTCTTTGTAAAATTCGATTGGAAAGACAAGTGTGTTATTTTTGATGAACCGCACATGCCAGCAGAAACTGTAGAAGCGGAAATAGAAAGAGCAAAATCATATTTCAAAGGAACCGTAGGGTATCATCCCGAAAAAAGTTTTGGGTATACAGCATAATAAGATGACGTTATGGCACTTTCTATTTTATCCTGGAATATTCAACAAGGAGGTGGGACTCGAATCAAGCAAATTTTATCGTATTTAAAATATGCTGACTATGAAATCATCACTTTAAGTGAATTTCAAAATACAGCCAAAGGCGCCACATTGCGCAAACATTTAATCGATCTAGGGTATGTTTTTCAAGCTGTCAGTATGAAAGATTCTACTAAAAACAGCGTGTTGGTAGCTGCGAAAATTCCATTTAACAGCACGATTTATACTGGAATAGATCCTGAATTTAGTTCAAATATTATTTTAGCAGAGTTTAATTTTTGTCGTTTATTCGCTTGTTATTTACCTCATAAAAAAAAGCATCAATTATTCGATCATTTGATTAAAGTAAGTAAGGAGGGAAAGCCATGTATCATAACTGGTGATCTCAATAGTGGGATTAATGGACTGGATCAAAAAGGGACTAGTTTTTGGTATGAAGAAGATCTGAAAACACTCGATAAAAATGGAATAAAAGACGTTTTTCGATTTAAGAATGGAGATGTTCGAGAATATTCCTGGTATAGTCATCAAGGTAAT
This sequence comes from Saprospiraceae bacterium, assembly GCA_020627825.1. Lineage (GTDB taxonomy): Bacteria > Bacteroidota > Bacteroidia > Chitinophagales > Saprospiraceae > JAHDFB01. The sequence continues at coordinate 2,638 of JAHDGD010000127.1, read as the reverse complement.
GGTTACCGTTACGATCATTTCTTAGCTCATGAATCTATCCTTCCATTGTGTACAGCTTGTTATTATGAACATGCTGTTCGAGAAGCAAAGATTTCAGATCATTCTCCTATGATTATGGAACTTGGATTATAATGAATGAACTCGCGATAGCGATGAGGAAGTGTCTCGTTGACAAACGAGATCCCATAGGGATGAGCGGATAGCGAACACTGTATCGTAGCGCAGCCCTTTTTCCTTATTCAATTCTATTCTTCCTTCCTCTCGTTTCTTTCATTAAATGGAGTCATCCATAATCAACGCCTCAAAAGGGCTGATCGCCCAAAATCACTTATACATCACAAATGGTGTCGTTGCTATTTTCCCATTTTTTAAAGACATTTTCATGTAATACATCCCTGGATTCAAGTCCATTGATAATCGATCTTGAGGATTCTGTACCTGTAAATGATGACGGCCATCAACACTAAATACGTCAATAAGGTCTATCTCATGAGCGTCTGAAATTTTCATTTCACCTGATGTAGGGTTCGGAAAAATAGCATATGTCTTCTCTGAAAAAACAGTTGTACTTGACGGATCACGCGTGCACACTACATCATCATCACTTAATAACGCCGTACCGCAAAAAGTAATGGTATAACCTGCGTTACCCGTAAAATTATTGACCATAAGGTAATATTTTTCTCCTTCCTCAAGCATGACTTCGCTTGAAAATAAATTTTCGCCTTCATCACAATTCAAATCTTCAAAAAGATCGGTATCGTCCTCAGAGAGTCCTGTGTGTCCATTCTCTGTATCACATGAAGAAGCATTGCAGCGAATGCTTACCAATCCACTACAAAAACCCGTAACGGTGCTGAACATGTAGAAGTCCAGATCATTCGTAGGATCAAGCGGCTTGATGATAAAATTAAATGTACCAGATTGAACGGGTTTAAATTCATACCAACTGCTATTACTTTCAATGCCAAATCCAAAATCAGAGACGCATTCATTATCAAAAATTTCATCAATATCACCTATACCGAGTAGTTCTGTAACAGTAATCGAATCTTTCGTAAATAATTCAAGCGCTTCTTCACAATCTTGGTTTTGGGTGAATGCAAATAACCAGAATAAACAGAAGAGAAGAGAGAGAAGGATTTGTTTCATATGTTTTCAATTTATGACTCAATTTATAAAAATAAATTGAATTGTGCACAGTGAACTTTACCTTTGAGGTAAGAAAAAAAGATATGATTCAAGATACAATTGTGGCGTTATCTACTCCACCAGGACAGGGAGCGATAGGCGTTATTCGCTTATCGGGACCAGAGGCGATTTCATTAGTAGATGGGTTTTTTCGTGGTAAGAACTTAGAAAAAGTAGAAGCGAATACGGTTCACTATGGGAAGATCGTTGACGAACATGATGGGACAGAAAGAATCATTGACGAATGTGTGGCTACGATTTTTAAAGCACCTAGGTCCTACACACGAGAAGATGTAGTCGAATTATCTTGTCATGGTTCTCCATATATACTGGAGCAGGTCATACAATTGTGCTTAAAACGAGGTGCGCGAATGGCGAATCGAGGAGAATTTACCATGCGTGCTTTTTTAAATGGTCAGTTGGATTTATCTCAAGCGGAAGCAGTTGCGGATTTAATCGCATCAGAGAATGAAACCAGTCATGCATTGGCTATGGCTCAAATGCGCGGAGGATTTTCGAACGAAATCAGCGATTTACGGCAAGAATTAATTGATTTTGCTGCATTGATTGAATTGGAATTGGATTTTGGGGAAGAAGATGTAGAATTTGCGGATCGAGGAAAACTTGAGGGATTGGTCGTTAAAATACAAAGCGTGATCAAACGCTTGTTGGATTCATTTCAGCTGGGAAATGTTTTGAAAAAAGGAGTTTCAACGGTTATTGCTGGGCGTCCGAATGCAGGGAAGTCTACTTTATTGAATGCCTTATTGAATGAACAACGAGCAATTGTTAGTGATATAGCCGGAACAACTCGAGACACGATAGAAGAAGGGTTGAATATAAATGGTGTGCCCTTTCGCTTGATTGATACCGCAGGAATACGAAAAGCACAAGATGAGATTGAACGGATAGGTGTAGAGCGAACGATAGAAAAAATAGGCGAATCGACATTGGTGATTTACGTATTTGATGTAACTGAGTCAAGGCCGGCTGATTTATGGGAAGATGTAGATAACTTCTTGAAAGGAAGTAAGGCATTGACGGCAAAAAGTGCACATCTTTTTGTTGCGAATAAAATGGATTTATATCCTGCACTTCAACTAGAAGAATATTACAAAGAGGGTTTGATTGAAAAACAAAACTTGATTTCTATATCGGCGATGAATAAGATGAATGTACCGTACTTAAAAGAAAAATTATATCAGGCCGTCATCAATGATCCAGGATTAATGGATCAAACTATCGTAACAAATGCGAGGCATTTTGATGCATTGAATAATTCCTTTCAAGCATTAGATAAAGTTTTGATGGGTTTACAAAGTGGTATAACGGGAGATTTTGTAGCGATGGACATCCGAGCTGCTCTGCATGAACTAGGCTTGATAACAGGCGAGATTCATACGGATGATTTATTGGATAGTATCTTCACTAGATTCTGTATAGGGAA
>JAHDGD010000126.1 GCA_020627825.1 Saprospiraceae bacterium | reverse complement strand
GACAAATGGAAATTGTGTACAATGGAATAGACGATGACTGTGATCCTGAAACACTTGATGATGATCTAGATCAAGATGGCTTCAATCTGGTGGATGATTGTGATGATGAGAATACGGATATCAATCCAGGGCAAATGGAAATTGTGTACAATGGAATTGACGATGATTGTAATCCTGAAACACTAGATGATGACTTAGATCAAGATGGTTTTAATCTGGTGGATGATTGTGATGATGAGAATGCGGATATCAATCCAGGACAAATGGAAATTGTGTACAATGGAATAGACGATGACTGTGATCCTGAAACACTAGATGATGACTTAGATCAAGATGGGTTCAACTTGGTGGATGATTGCGATGATGAGAATGCAGATATTAATCCAGATGCTATTGAAATTCCTAATAATGGGATTGATGAAAATTGTGATGGGATGGACTTGATTACATCTACGAATGAGCTAGCTCCTTTAGATGTTAACATATATCCTAATCCTGTAAATTTTCAACTTTTTGTGGATGTATCAAATGTAACAAGATTTTCAGTCTCCATTATTAGTTTAGAAGGGGAACTAGTTAAGAGACTTATAAATAGTGCACTAATCGATGTGACTTCCATACATGCCGGATTGTATATTATCGTGGTTGAAGATATTGAAACAGGCCAGCAAGCGATTGACAAAATTCTGATAATGGATTAATGTTGGGTAGCTTTCTGCATAAATTCAGGTGGGGCATAGAGCCCCACTTGATATTTAATACGTTGAATCGGATTATGCAAAAGACAATCTACTATGCTTTAATCCATATGAATATTCTCACCCTCAGCTAAATATGACCAATTATCCCAATTAAATTTCCGATAATTTAGAATTTAAAAGGCATATACCCATATCTTCATTATATGTAGATCAGAACGTAGCTCTAGTATTGCATTTATTAAATGGAATCATTTCTTCAATAAGCCTATTTATACTTTTAATCAATGCGAATTCTTGATCAATATATATCTTACGTTATAATACTCCAATAGATTTTGTCAATTAATTTCTCTAGATGGAATTGAAAACGTAGACATAACGGAGCTACGACGAAGCTTTTCAGAGAAGGAATAGGGCAAATAATTAAAAGATAAATAAGTTCAAAAAATAACTGAACTTCCCTTTTCTTCACTTTTCCTTAACTTCCTTTCTTATCATTTTTAAGTACCTTAGCCGACTAATGTGCGTAAGGGGTGGAAAGGACGCGAAGTATGAGCGTCACGAGGCAACGCCGAGTGATAAAATCCTGAACGACCCGACCCGCAGGGTTACGCCCGAAAAAATAAACGATGAATCAGTTGAAGCTAATGTATACCATCTGTCGAAACCTACTCATATGCTTCTCATCACTCACAATTATAATTGCTTGCGCGTCCGATCAACATCGTTCTAAGACGGCTCAACATGTTCAGGTTACTGATAAAATTAGTGGAGCGCATGTGTTTCGATTTCGAGATAGCTTGGATGTTACTTATTACAAGAATTTAAATATTGACTGGATTACTGTGGTACCATGGGGCTATATGGATGATTATCAATCGGCTTCTATTCGGCATTACTGGGTAAATGAAGAGGAGAGGAGTGCGCGGGAAACGAGGTGGATCAATCGCATAAAGAAATTAAAAAAAGATGGGTTTAAAGTCTTTGTTAAACCTCATATATGGTTAACAGAAACGCCACATAATACCTGGCGGTCTGATATTTTCCCACCAACGGATAGCGTTTGGGCTATTTTTCAAAAGGATTATAGAGAATTTATTTTTCGCTATGCTGCATTAGCTGAAGAGGCTGGGGCAGATATGTTTTGTATAGGCACAGAACTGTCAAAATTGTCCTTTGAGAAGCACTTGTTTTGGGAAACATTGATTGCTGATGTCCGAGAGATTTTTTCAGGTGATCTAACGTATGCCGCGAATTGGTATAAAGAGTATGATCGTATTAATTTCTGGTCATTACTGGATTATATAGGAGTGCAAGCTTATTTTCCACTAGCAAATGAAATCACTTCAGACCTACAAACATTAGAAAATGGATGGGGACATCATGCCGCTTCACTTGAGGAAGTCGCAAAAAAATATGGAAAACCAATTTTATTTACAGAATTAGGTTATCGAAGTCATATAGGAGCAGCAGTTACGCCATGGGAATGGATAGATTATGAATATATTGATCCGCTCCAATTTTCTGAAATCACACAAGCCAATTGTTACCGAGCTTTTTTCAATGTGATATGGTCAAAAGATTGGTTCAAAGGTGTTTTATTATGGCAATTCCGAGAAGGAGCAAGACTCAAAGAAAATGATCAAGACTTTTATCCGAAAGGTAAAATGGCGGAGCAGTACATAAAAGAAGGATTTGCAAAAAAGTAAATATGCTTAATCTTAAACCCGTAAAATGCAATAGAAAATCTATTATAACCAAAACTGCCATTAAACCCGCATATGCATTAGAACATTGTTTAGAGGGCTGAAAATACTATAAAATCATGCGATTTGGAAGATTTATTATAGCATCGCTATGGTTAATCTGAAAACGGCAGCGAAGTGTTGATTTTGAGGTAATTTATGCCCGTTATAGATTGTCTAATGCATAATGCGGGTTAACATAAAGGCTACACCAACTTTTGTTCATTTAGCATAATGATGACTATAATGCATTCACAAAAGTTGTTATTTCTTTGACATTTCAGGTCTCATTAAAAAGTTCTATTATATAATGCGGGTTAAATTGTCGAGAAAAGAAGATCATTTGTCTGAATAAGTCTATCTTGCACCGTTTTATTGAAACATATTCTCACACTAAGGCGTTATGCAGAAAAATAGATTTACTTGTTAAAGTATTTAAGAGAGAACTGGCGGAAAATGATTCCTTTTGCCCTTGTAGGAGGAGTCTTTAATTTAATTGAGTTATACGGACCATACTACATCGTGACAAACTTCGATTGGTCATCAGGCGTAGCGTATACGCTATGTTTTTTTCTTGCTACAAGTGTGGCTTTTGTCTTAAATACATTTATTACTTTTAAAAGTAAATTCAATGTGTGGAATGCACTACGTTATTATGCTATTTATGCTGGTGCGTATTTGATTGGTATTACCATCATCACCTTATTGAAAAAATTCACCTCTATTGAAGAGCAATATCTTCATTTTTTTCCAGCTCCTACCGTGTATATTTGGAATTTTTTCATGACGAACCGTTTTCTCAAAAAATAATTTGAGTAATTTTTCACATTTATTTTTTCACATATTTTCTTATTATCAATCTTCTATAGATTACATTTTTGTGTAATATATCACACATTACACTTTTCTCTTATATAAAAAGTCTTTTGGAGCTAAAGTTGGCATAGTATAGACGGATGTTGGAAAAACTATGTCCGAAAACTTCGGAAATGGTCTTTTTGATACCACACAAAAACTTATGTATATGAAGAGAAGTCAAATATCTCGCAACACAATTGATCGAAGTGAATCAACAATAGCCATCCGGTTTATGCTGGTATGCCTTGGTTTGTTCGTTTCTTCATTTGTTTTTTCTCAAGCTTCTATAGAACGAACGCTTCAATGTTCGTGTATAGACAATGGTGCGCCCGAGGGGCTTGCTCAATTTGAGGAAGAAATTCAAGTTAGTTCCATGGCTGGAGAGACTTGGTATATTGATCTGGTTAGTGGGTTCTATCAACTGGGTAGCCCTGTTCCACCAGCTGCACAACTTGATTTTGCAACTGGGCCAGGTGGAGATCTACTTATTGAAAGTGCACCAGGTGTATATACCCTGAGTGGTTTAATGGTAGAAAACATAGGATATTCTATTCGTGTGACGAATGGTATGGATACACTCGCCTTATCCAATATATTATGTGCTTTTCCTTCTGCTGATATAGTAGGAGATAATGCAGTATGCGGTGCTGAAGAATTAACTTATAGCGCAAGTACAATAGATGCTACATATACATACAATTGGGATGTAAGTGGAGGTGTTATTACAAGTGCAGCCAATGAAACCGATGTAACTGTTCTATGGGATGATCTTCCAGGAGAAACTGGATTACTTGAGTTGACAGTAACGGGAGCAACTGGATGTTCTTCGATGTCGTTCATGGTCGTTGAATTTGAAGAGGACATCAATTTAGTCAGTAATAATTTGGTTCATATTTCAACTAATGATGCATGTGGAGTGAGTTTGGGTGTAGATGATGTGTTAGAAAATATGCAGTATAACGAAGATTCTTATACGATAACAATAACGGATCCTTCAACAGGTGATGTTGTAGATCTTGATGATGCGATAAGTGATTATTTATTTGATACGTTAGAGTTTTCAGTTACCCATGTATGTTCTGACAACAGTACATGGGGAAATTTAATTATAGAAGACAAACAAGTTTTACCCTTGTTATGTGTAAACGATACGATTCGTTGTGATGCAAATGATGCTGTCACTGTTATAGGGTTTCCACTTCCTACATCAGCAGTTGTTGTTCCGCTGGGAGACGATGTGTTCCGAGTAGAGAACTTTGACCCTTGTGGAGATGGAGAGATTACCTTTCAAGATGAAGATATATTAATGACGTGTGCGGAGGATTTTGAAAGTCGTGTAGAAAGGACGTTTTTATTTACTGATTTTTCTGGATCAACATCTACTTGTACTCAAATTATTTACAAAGAAAGAACTACTCTTGATGATGTTGTATTTCCAGGTAACTGGGATGGGGTAGATAATCCCACTTTACAGTGTGATGGGAACTGGCCAACCTTGCCAAATGGTTTTCCTGATCCATCATTTACAGGTCTTCCTGAAGAAGGAGTTTGTAGTCATATATCTATAACTTATACAGATTTACCGACCGATGTTTGTGGTGGGACATATAAAGTTGTACGTAAAATTACTGCACATGATCACTGTACAGGAGAAACTAGAACTGAAAATCAAATTATTAAAATAGAAGATAATGATGCGCCTATTTTCACAGAACCTTCGGATCTAACACTTTCTATATCAAATGCTTCTTGTGTAGCTACTGTTTCTACTCCACTACCTACAAACATCATAGATTGCTCCGAAGTATCATTCGAAGCAGAGATCGTATTGTTGAATAGTGTAGGAAATATAGATGGACCTATTGCTCAAATGACATTGAACGGGTCAAACTTTATTGCAATAGATCGTGCTCTAGGAACCCATAGAATTACCTATTTTGCAACTGATGCATGTGGTTTTGAATCCAATCGGTCTTTTTTAGTTACTATTATTGATCAAACAGCTCCGACCGCAGTATGTGACCAAAATACAACGATCGCAATCGATACAGAAGGTTATGCCATAGTACCTGTGAGTACTTTTGACGATGGCTCATACGATAATTGTGAGATTGCATCAATAGAAATCAGTAGAGGTCCGAATGCTTGTGGAGCATCTGCTGGATTTGGTGAAACCATCACCTTATGTTGTGAAGATGTGAATACTGAAGTCATGGTTACATTGAAAGTGACAGATGCTTCTGGAAATGTAAATACCTGTATGGTGATGGTTATGGTTCAAGATAAGAAGCCACCTATTTTAACCTGTCCAGCGAATGTAACGATTAACTGCAACGATGATTTTAGTGATTTAAGCATATTTGGAACACCAACCGTAGAAGATAACTGTTCAGCAACAGTGTCAGAAACATCGAATGTTTCCATTAATGGATGTTCTGTAGGATCTATTACAAGAACATTTAAAGCGATAGATACAGGTGGAAATGAGGTGATATGTTCACAAATTATTACAGTTGAAGATCCTGATCCATTAACTTTGAATAACATCATATGGCCAGCAAATTATAATACAAATAATTGTGTAACAACTGCATTGCATCCAGATGATTTACCTTTTAATAATGCGTATCCGCAAGTTGCAAATAATCAGTGCTCAGATATTCATATTGATTTTAGTGACAAAATTTTCATAGGTGTAAATTCAATTGCATGCAAAACGATTATCAGAACATGGACCGTAAAAGACTTATGTGGCGATCCGGATGGATTCATGTTTGATCAATCATTACAGATATTGGATAATCAAGATCCTCAATTTGATGAGTGTTCGAATAAAATAGTAGAAGGAGCTTTTGCTGGGGATTGTATGTATGCGGTAGAATTGTCCAAAACAGCAACGGATCAATGTACTCCTCAAGACATGTTGGCTTTTAGCTATACGGTTGATTTTAACTCGGATGGTATAGTTAATCTTTCAGGATCAAGCTCTACGATTAATGAAAATTTTCCAGTAGGACAACATAAAGTAGAGTGGATTGTATCGGATGAATGTGGAAATGAAACAAGCTGCGTAGAATTTATTACTATTCAAGATAAAAAGCAACCAACACCTTATTGCTTAGGTGGTATATCTACTGTATTGATGCCTTCCAATGGAACAGTAGCCATATGGGCTGAAGATTTCGATGTGAGTAGTGAAGATGATTGTACGGCTCAGGAAGATCTTGAATTCTCATTCAGTGCGGATCCGTCAAACACTGGTCGAATATTTACATGTGCTGATTTAGATGGTGCTGAAGAGCAGATTATCGAGTTACAAGTATATGTACATGATGAAGCTGGAAATTACGATTTCTGTACATCTTATATTCGTTTACAAGACAACAACAATACCTGTGACACCAGTATGGTGCAGATGTCCTTAAGTGGTCTTGTATTTACTGAAGATCAAGAAAAGATGAAAGATGTAGGTATGGAATTAACAAATTTAATAGAAGGAAATACAACGGAAGTATTTACTGATGAAAATGGAGTGTATGCTTTTCACGATTTGAATGAATTGTTGAATTATGAAGTTACTCCTTTTTACGATGATAATGATGTGCACAATGGAATTTCCACATTCGATATTCTTTTGATCCAAAAGCACATTTTAGGGCTTACACCTCTTAATTCTCCATATAAAGTCATTGCGGCTGATGTGGATGAAAATGAGAGTATTAATGGAATTGATATCATTCAGATTCGTAAACTTTTACTGGGTTATTACGACGAATTTCCTGCAAGTGATAGTTGGAAATTTGTGGATGCTCATCAAGAATTCATGAACCAACAAGCGCCTTGGCCTTATAACAATTATACATCTGTATTGACTGATCAATCGTATAATGACATGAATTTTGTCATGATTAAAACAGGAGATGTCAATCTATCTAGATCAACTGATTTTGCAAGTGAGGAATCAACGGTAAGAAATACACCTGAAAATATTGAGTATCAATGGATCGTAAAAGACCATCAACACGTGCTTGTTTTATCAACAACTCAAGAATTGAATATCAATGGATTTCAAGTAGAGCTTGAAGTAGAAAGTCCAGTGATAGGTGTTAACAGTCCATTGTCGATTGATGATGAAAGTGTTTACACTCAGGATGATGTAGTAAGGATTTCTTGGTCAGGGGCTTCCGCCCAAAGGGTATCCGGGACATTATTAGAAGTAACTTTTGGGGCCCCGACCCCAATAAAAATAGTGGAAAAAGGTCGTTTCGAAAGTGAAATTTACCTTGAAGGAAATGGAGGAATAGAAGTAAGGAAGATGGAGTTAACTCCAGTCGAAATGACCACAGAAACATATCAAACTAAGGTATACCAAAACAAACCAAATCCATTCATGGAACAAACAGAAATAGTGGTTGAACTGGTAGAATCAGAAACGGTGCAACTAGAGATTTATGACATGAATGGTAGGGTAGTCCTACAAGATCGATATGCTTTATCGAAAGGTAAAAATTCGATAACGTTGACAAGTGATGAAATTGATTCAGCTGGAAAAGGCGGTGTATTTATATATACCATTTCAGGTAGTTTCGGTCAATTATCGAACCGAATGATCATCATCCAATAATAATTAAGAATACCAATAACTTATGATACGAAATAGATTTATTCAACGAAACCAAAAATCCTCCAGAAAGGAGAGAGGAAGGCGATTTAGCCTGATTTTTGGGATGCTTATTCTACTGCTATGTGGTATGAATGTTCAAGCACAAACAGGAGATTTTGACCTTGCTCTAAGGATGTTTCCAGCTGAAAATACTCCAGTAGAACCTGGTGATGTAGCTGAGTTCATCATAGAGGTCATCAATCAAGGCGATGAAGATGCGCAGAATATCGTGCTTGTAGATTATGTGCCAAGTGGACTAGAATTTATCTCAGCTGGAAATGCAGGATGGAATAGCATAGGAAGTAGGGCAATAACGACATTGACGGATGTATTGCCAGCAGGAGCATCAATTCAACGCAGCATCTTCTTGCAACTAACAGCAGATGCAGAACCTGATAACATAGCCAACTTTGCAGAAATCTCATTAGCGCAGTATACCGACGGAACGGATGCATCAGACGACGATATCGACTCAACACCCGATACTGATCCATCAAATGATGCCGGAGCTGCACCTTTTACAAACACTGACGACAGCGTAACATTACCAAATTCTCAAGACGAAGACGACCATGATGTGGCATTGCTCATAATCTGTACGCCAAATGTTTGTAATAACTTTGTGAATATTTCACTAAATGCTGAATGTAACATTGAGGTAGTAGCCGATATGATTATGGAGAATCAAGCATATCCTGATGGCGCATATACTGTGGTGTTAGAAGATGAAGACGGAAATATTTTGCCTTCGAATATGATTGATGGAACGTATATTGGTCAAACACTTGAAGTAACTGCTTTCATAGAAGGGTGCGAAGAAAATAGTTGTTGGGGATTCGCAACGATTGAAGATAAGTTTGCGATCAATTTATTCTGTTCAGTTGATACAGTAGATTGTGGGATGGAAGATCCTGCATCTGTGGGATTACCACTTGCGCCTGGAACTGATTATTATCAGTCTGGTGATGTGTTTATCGTGCCTGGAGTGAATGGATGTAGCGATATTGAATTATCCTATGAAGATGATGTAGAAATGTTGCCTTGTCAGTTTGGTTCGCCTTTCGTGAGCATGATAACGCGAACATTTACAGCGATTGATGGACTGGGAAATACCAATACGTGTACAAGCGAGATTTATGTTCGTAAAGGAAATATTTCGGATGTTGTAGCACCAGAAGATATAATAGTACCTCCTTTAACATGTGGTACGTATCCCACATTGGACGATGGAAATCCAGATCCTTCATTTACAGGAGAACCTGAAGGTACTACTTGCCCTAATATCATAGCGGTTTTCGAAGATGTTCGTGTAGCTGAACCAGATGCATGTGATGCAAATTATACGGTAGTTCGAGAATGGACTGTTATTGACTGGTGTACAAGTGATGACACAACTTTTATTCAAAAAATTAAAATACGAGATAACATCGACCCTAGTTGTAATGCCCCTAGTCCATTTAATGGATCAACTTATTACAATGAGTGCGAAGGTGAAGTGCAAGTTGTAGACCCTATAACGGGTGATAATTGTTCGGAAGTTAGTTATACCATAGCATATAAACCATGGACACCGACTAACAATAACTTTGATGATTTAATAGAGGATAATGTGATTGGTACTTCAGGTGATTATAGAATAGAAGATCTTCCAGTAGGTCTATATAGAATTGCATATTTTGTTGAAGATGATTGTGGAAACACAAGCCAATGTCTAGGTGTGTTTGAAATAAAAGATACACAGGATCCTACGCCTGTATGCGTACCTAGTTTGGACATCACTTTAGATGCATCAGGTTATGCGACATTACCAGCAACAGCTTTTGATTTTGGTAGTTTTGACAATTGTGGAGATGTGACAATCGCCGTAAAAAGACTAAATGGCGAATGTGGATCCAATACCTTCAAGGATAATGTAAATTTCTGTTGCGAAGATGCAGGACAAGTTGCAATGGTACAACTTCGAGTTACGGATGAGGCAGGGTTGACTAATATTTGTATGGTCCCTGTGACAGTAACCGATGATATAACGCCATCGATCATGTGTCCTCCGGATGTTACATTGATGTGTTCGGAGTATTATAATCAACTAGGAGAGCAATTGCCTACTTCTCAATTTGGTACACCAAATGATAATGACAATTGTGATTTAAACGTGGACTTTTATGATACAAAAGCCTTTAATGAGTGTGGAGTAGGGATTGTTGTGCGAACATGGACAGCAGAAGATGGTTCAGGAAATATAACAAGCTGTAAACAATACTTTGAGATTGAATCTGACTTTGATTTTGAAGAAAATATGATTACTTGGCCAGTAGACATCACATTGAACCAATGTGTTAGTGATGAGATTCCTTTAAGCATTGGTGGTTCACCTATCTTACCAACAGAATCTTGTTCCAATTTTACTGTAACATTTGAAGATGATATAGATGAAGAAGGAGCAGGATGTGGCGATGTATTGAGAACATTCAAAGTAGTTGATAATTGTGCATTGGATGAAAACAACAATTCATTTTTCTATACACAAAAGATCAACATTTTCGAAAACGAAGATCCTAAGTTTATCAATAATGTAGACACAGTATTTATAGGTGATAATACAACTTGTGAGGCAAATGTCAATTTCACGCTTATTGCTGATGACAATTGTACGTCGGAAAATGATTTGATTTACAGTCATAGTATTGACTTCTTTAATGATGGTACGATAGATGCTGTTGTCAATAACAATGTGTTACAAGGAGTGTATCCTGTAGGAGTTCATAGAGCTGTTTTTCGTGCATTAGATGAATGCGGAAATGAAGGAACGTGTGCTATTTTGTTTACCGCTTCGGAAGATAAAAACCCAACACCAATTTGTATTCCATTATCGGTTTCGTTAGATGATGATGGAACAATAGAGGTATGGGCAAGTGATTTTGATCATAAGTCATTTGATAATTGTACAGATGATGAAAATCTAGTTTTCAGTTTTTCTGAGAATATCAATAATACTGTTGAAACATTTGATTGTTCGGATATCCCGAATGGAGTTTCAGGAATTATTGAAATTACGATGTATGTGTGGGATGAATCAGGAAACTTTGATTTTTGTACGACAACATTAACTTTAACTGATACGGATGATTTCTGTGACGACGTAGGAAGTTTAACGGTAGATCTAGGTGGGAAAATTATGAATTCTACAGATCTGAATGATTTTCCGAATGTAGACGTAAGCATACAGAATTCAACAACAATGGAATTATTTGAATCGAGCGATGATGCGGGTGAGTATATGTTTAGTGGATTAAGTCTCTACGACGATTATACAATCAGACCCCTAAAAAATGATGATGCATTGAACGGTATTACTGCCGCAGACATCGTTCGAATTCAAAAACATATACTAGGACTTCAAGCATTAACTGATGTAACGGACTTAGTCGCGGCAGATGTAAATAAGGATGAAAAAATCAGTGGGAATGATATCATTCAATTGAGAAAATTATTATTGGGATTTTATCCGAATGATGAATTACCTCAAAATACGTCTTGGCGTTTTTATCCGGAGTCATTTGATTGGGATGTAAATTTCCCTTATGAATTCCCTGAAGAAATAACAACGAGCAATGTGCTTGAATCGAATGATAATCTAATGTTTTATGGTATTAAAGTAGGCGATATTAATCACACGGCATCAGTAGATGGATATAAATCGGACGTTCAGACTAGAAATGAACCCGTTGGTATTACAGCACATATTTTTAGTGAAGATGCACAAGAAATCGAAATTCCAGTAAAAATCGATCAAGCGTTTGAGGTGGAAGGATTTCAAATTGCAATAGATCTTGATGAAAACATGGGAGATATCACTATTGAAAGTGGAAAAATCGAGCTTACTGAAGAAGATTATAACATTGATGGACATAAGGTTTACATCGCATGGTACAAATTGAATGGTGTAAAAATAGACGAAGGAGATGTTTTATTTACGATAAAGGCTTACGCCCAAAGTGAATGGACTACTGATGCACTTGTATTGGGGGATCGTTTTGAGTCGGAGCTATACACTGTTTCGGGAGAAGCATATGGTGTGGATTGGAAGGTAGTAAATGGTTCTATTTCAAGCGTAATGTCAACTCAAGTTGATCGTTTAAATGCATATCCAAATCCGTTTAATAATACGACGAAAGTCGACTTTTATGCCGATGCAGCGGGTAATTACAATGTCAGTATTTTTAATTCCAATGGAAGTGAACTATTGAGTCATTCAATTTATATGAATGAAGGAAATCAATCTATTCAAATTGATGAAACGATGATATCTTCGGCTGGGATATACTATGTATATGTTAAAAGTGATAACAAGGTGTC
>JAHDGD010000125.1:9215-12381 GCA_020627825.1 Saprospiraceae bacterium | reverse complement strand
TAAAAGTTTATGATAAACACCAAATATTATGTACAAACAACTTTTAATAGTTTCATTTATTCTTTTATCAATAATAATTAGTAATGGTCAAACTAATATGGACCCATGTGCAAGTAGTACTTGTTATTTAGACATTTCACAACCAACTAATAATATAGAAGACGATGATTTAAATAATTTCAATTTCTGCGATTTTAATAAATATGAGAATCAATGTAAATATTCAATACCTATAAACTTCTCATACTGCTCATCATTAACAAATGCTGAAATTGAAAATTTACAATTATTAATTTTCGAATCAAATAATTTCTTCGATTCACAAAATCTGCCAATTGAATTATATTTTAGTTCATTTAGTTTGAATCAACAAAATTGTAATTTAGTTGAGCCAGCATCAACAGGAATCTTATTCCCAGAAATAAATGATGTAGAAGTGTTTATCGTTGATGGGTTCCAACCTCTTGATTTTTTCTTAGATTTTTTTAATCAACAAGTAAATGGCTCTGCAGATCCTCCATGGGATTTATTTAATGATAATATATATATCAGAAAAAGTACTATAGAAAATTTTACTGACTTAAGTGTATATACATTTATACATGAGTTTGGACACTATCTTGGACTAAAACATACTTTCGGCGATCAACCATGTTCTAGTATTAATCCATTAGATTGTTTACGATGTTTCGGCGATAGAATATCTGACACTTATGATACAGATAGTAGCGGCAATTCGTGGACAAATAATATTATGGACTATCCTGGAAATGCTAACATAAATAAAGACGATTTTTTCATGTCGAAATGTCAAAAGACCAAAGTAATGGATGTTTTAATTTCATGCCGACAAGAGGTATTATGCAAACCTAATAAGCCCGTTCTATTCAGTGACAATAATATGGGCGAATTTGATTTAGTAAATGAAAACGATATAATATGTAGTGGAATTCAAATTTATTCAGAATGTTCTAACGTAAAGTGGTCAGTTATAAACGAATTTGGAACTGAAATTTTTCAAGGAACGGGACAATTTCTTAATTCATTAATAAATTTAGAAGGAGGCAATTTTATAATTAGAGCATACAGAACACAAAATAATTGTTTTAGTGAACCATTGGAATTTAGTGTGGTAGAATGTTGTGATATGGCAAGTTCGCCAAATGTTTTTTTTACAAACCAAGATAATGAAGCAAAGGAAATAAATGTAAATGAAACTATAACATTTATACAGCAGTGTGGTCTTCTGAGTATAACTACCTTTTGCAATTCTGCTTCATGGTACATTGTTGATAATAACGGCAATGAAATATTCCAAAATTCAGGATTATATTTTAACCCTACAATTCCATTAGATCCAATGGGTACAGGGAATTATACCTACAAAATAAGAGTGTACAATACTCCGGATGCTGAAATCACAAATTCTTCTCAGTTTTTTGATTTTAATATTCGAGTTATTAACGGCAATCAATGTTACGATTGTGATTATGTATTTGATGTTATTCAAAACTTTAAAGACTCCGACAAAGGAGTATATAGATCGCCAGATTGCACGCAACTAGCTCCTTGTTCTGAATGTGGCGAGACAACCATATCTAGTTATTGTGTTACGCCACTTACTACTCAGATAGAAATAACAGAATGTGATGAACTTCCAGTCTTTGAAGCACTAGATGAATGCTACGTTTGGTTCGAAGCAGACTATGATACGGGTAATTTTTATCCAGATTACTCAAACAATTTTGATGGTCAATTTTTTACACCGAATAATATAAATGGAGTCGGCACCTACTATTATCATTTGGTCGATGTAAGAAAATCTCTAATAGAAGGATGCGGTATTTATCTGCAAATAAATGTCACAGAATGTGAACCAGATCCAACAGTACTCACATGCCCCAACGGTGGCGAAATATATGTCGCATCAAATACTAAAAAAATAACATGGGAAGTTGATGACACCTATGATTATGTAAGAATAGGATATTCTAATGATGGAGGCAGTACCTGGGTATGGCCTGAGGATATTGGTTTACCTTTTTTAGTAGAAAACAATGGCTGCTATCACTGGACTATACCTTGTTATATTTCTAATGGAGGCGGATTTGTAAACACTACAAATGCAATGATAGGCATTTTTGCACCTGGCACTTATCCTACAGAGCCTTTAGATATAAGTGACGATGTATTTACAATAGAATCATGTCTTGATAATAGAGTTGATATAGCAGTAGTAGCAACACATCCTGATCCTTGCACAAGAATAGATCAAGGCGCTTCTAATTGCATTGAAGTAGAATTGACCAATGTAGGAACAATACCCACTACTGTAGATTGGTCATGGGGATTGTATCTAAGCGATAATGGAAACTTGACTCCATCAGATATGCTATTGTGTCAAGATGATGTAACGGTAATATTAGCACCTGGAGAAACCATATACAGAAATTGTTGCTTCACCATACCAGCTAATTTACCGACAGGTAGTTATCAGTTAATTGTGCTTGCAGATAATGGAAATATGTTTATCGGAAGTTATATGGAACCAAACGAAGATAATAATGAATATGCTGTTGAAATTAAAGTTGGAGATCTATCTACTCTTCAGCCAGACTTAACCAATACTTTCTTAGAAGTAACGACATGCTCAGAAGTATTTACATGTGGGAGTGAAATTACAATAAATTCTATAACCCAAAATATAGGCGTAGAGGATTACTCAAACTCCGAAACGATCTCTTATTATCTTTCTAATAATAGCAGCTTTGATCCTGCAGATATATTATTGGGTAATTCTAATGTTGGAATACTAAATAGTTTTCAAGATATTGATAATTCAATTATCACAAATCTTCCAAATATCTTAAGTGCAGGATTTTATTGGATAATTGCTGTAGTAGATAGTGACAATAGTTTAGTAGAACTTTCCGAAAGTAATAATGATTTGAATTTTGAGATTGTTGTTGAAAAAAGAAGTGACCTGATTATTAATAGTCTGAGCAGTGATAATGGCAATAACAATTATTGTCCTGGTGATAACTATATTTTACAATCTCATATAGAGAATATTGGAACTTTAGCCTCAGGAGCAACTGATGTAAAATATGTTTTATCTAATAACACGACTTATGAACCAACGGATATAATTATTAGCACATCCTCA
>JAHDGD010000125.1:0-9115 GCA_020627825.1 Saprospiraceae bacterium | reverse complement strand
AATGTTGATAATGGCAAAGGCGCATTACAGTATGCATGGAGTAATGGAGAAAGTACAGCAAATATTTCTGGATTAAGTGAAGGCACATATACGGTTACAGTTACTGATGCACTAGGCAATATGACATCTACATCAATAGATATTTTTGAGTCATCGGGAATACCTGAAGCTACATTTGTATGGAATATTCCAGCTGAATTTTATAATTCAGTAAGTGCCAATGACGATGCTATTATTTATTCGTCTTCGTATTATTATGATCAACCATTTAGTGAAGAAAGTTTTGTAGAATATTATGATCAAAACCAAACATTAGTATGTAGTATAGATTTTACAACTATTGCCGATAACATAGGTGTATGGGATTCAGAAGTTGATGACATGGGGAACTTATATGTTTATTTGTCTTATCAAGGAATGGCTAATAGTTTAAATTTTGGCAATGGTGTCATCCAAACTTTTACTAATTCGCCAGGTAATAATGATCTATTTGTTGTTAAATATGACAATCAGTGTAATGCTTTATGGTCATCAGGGCCATATTTAGGAGCTAATATTGATGGATTCACCCTTTGTGAAGATACGGGAGAATGGTACATTATCGAGCCTACAAATTTAGGTTACAGTATCAAAAAATTTGCTGCAAATGGCTCATTTATATATAGTAAATTAATCTCTGTATC
Source organism: Saprospiraceae bacterium (assembly GCA_020627825.1). Lineage (GTDB taxonomy): Bacteria > Bacteroidota > Bacteroidia > Chitinophagales > Saprospiraceae > JAHDFB01. The sequence goes on along the minus strand of JAHDGD010000125.1, from coordinate 8,432 downwards.
GATGAATTCCAGTATTGCTTCTAATTGGATTTATACTGGAGATTGTATAAACAATACTTTTGCATTTGCTGTTCAGATTGGCCCAGGGACTGTTGCTTATGATGGTAATTTCATCACAAGGCCTGCTCCACCAGCATCTGGAAATCAAGTTTTCACATTTAAAATTGATGGTAATACTGGTAACCTCTTGGCCAATGATGTAGCTAACACTTTTTTTGGAGAAATGACACATCTTGCAAATGGAAGTCACATTTATTCAAACAGCAATGGAATATTTGAAATTACAACTGGGAATACTATTAATCAGATAAGCACTATGTTTACTTCTTTAATGGAGGGCGATGGAAATAACCTATATTTTATTCAAGGAGGAATGGCAGTAAAGTATGACGTTATCAATCAGTCAGTCGTATGGCAATACCCTCTTCCTGGAAACTTGAACTTTGCTTTTAAAGGAGAAGCTTATGCACATAATGGGAAGTATTATCTATTCCCTAATTATGATAATAGTTTAGTACTTGAAGATTTCAATTTGTCTGAAGATTCTTCAGAGCAAGGAGCAGCAATAATTATTTGCGAAGAAAATATTGAAAATTTTGGTATTGAATTACCAACAGACACAACCCTATGCAAGAATGAAGTTTATGATATAGATTTAACCAATAGTCAGTTTCCTTCATTGGAATTTCTGTGGTCTACTGGAGAAACATCAGCGACTTATACCATAAATTCATCTGGAACTTATTATGTTACGGTTACGAATCCATCTACTGGATGTAATTCTGAAAATTCTATAAACGTTACTTTCACTTGTCCTGAATTAAGTTTTGATATCAGTAATACAATTTGCACATTAAGTGAAGGATCAATTAACCCTATAATTGATGGTGGCATAGAACCATTTACTTACTTATGGTCAGATGGTAGTGTAGGATCATCAATTTCTAATGTGGCATCAGGCACCTACGGGCTTACCGTAACTGATAACCTTGGATGTACCTCTGAATATACAAATTTAGTAGTAAACAGTGACGATTCAGTTTTTGACTTTGTCTCAGAATTAAACCATACCACTTGTGGTCTAAGTAATGGATCGACTACTATCACAAATTCTGGAGGTTCATTTTATCAAGAAATTTTATGGGACGATGGTTATATCGGAAATAATAGAAATCTTTTATCGCCAGGATCTTATGATTTAATAGTTACAGATTTTAATGGCTGTGTTTTTAATACTTCTATTAGTATTTTAGGGAGTAATTCATTAAGTACTGAAATAAGTATTCAACAACCAAGTTCATGTGTTGAATCTTTAGGAATAGGAAGTATTAATCCTACAAATGGGAGTATGCCTTTTTCACATATATGGATTAGCGGAGAAACCACTGCAATAGTTACAAATCTAAATTCTGGCACTTATTATGTAACTACAACTGATAATAATGGATGTTCAAAAGTAGATCAAATTATAATTAATGAATACCCATCCATAGAATTTGAGTCAAATATTAATTCAGCAACATGCTCTGATGGTCAGATTGATCTTACTATTACAAACGGTGATGAACCATACACATTCATTTGGGATAATGGACAAAATACACAAGATCTAAATAATCTTCAATCTGGATATTATGCCGTTACCATAACCGATGTAAACCTATGTTCTAATGAGGCTATTTTCTTTGTGCCAGGCAATGAAGAACTCGAAGTAGAAGTACTAGTAAATTCCATAATTTGTCAAGAAAATACACCTGTAGAAGTACAAGTTATGGGGGGAGCTGGACCTTACAATATTACATGGTCTAATGGAGATCAAACAATTCAAAGTACTTATAATGTAGGTGTTCATTCAGTCACGATAACTGATGCAGTTGGTTGTTCAATTACCCAAAATTTTGAAGTAACCAATGAATCGGATGCAATGAATGTACAATTCGAAGACGATAAAATTATTTGTATTGGTGAATCAGCAGAAATAGAGATAACTATTGAAGGTTCTGTAGGTCCGTATGATCTTACTTTAACAGATGGCACCAATTCCTTTGTTATAAATAACTATCAATTTTCACAAGGAATAGATGTATATCCAACTGAAACTACAACATATATTATTACTCAGATTGTGGATGGTCAAGGATGTGTTAGTCTGCTTTCCGATGAAATAACTATTGATGTTTATCCTGAAATTGAATTGGTATTAAGTATTCCAGATTTTAATATATGCTCTGGAAATGATGGAATTATTATTCCAACTATAATTGGCGGAGAAGGACCGTATACAGTATACTACAATGATGGAGTTAATTCTTATAGTGAGTCTAATTTTGTGAATGGAAATCAAATATTTGTAGATCCATCTATAGCACAAACTTACTTTTTTACTAAAGTTCAAGACTTAAACGGATGCGAGCTAAACATTCTTGACAAAGTAGATATAAATATTACAGATTGTCAAATCTCTAATGATTATCAAGGTTCTGACCCATGTTCTTGTAATGGTGATCAAACAGAAAATGGAGCAAAAGATGGAACATTTAGTGAAACAATTTCTGTTTCAATTACGTCAGGAATTGAGATATGGACAATCTCATCTGTTAATAGTTTAGTTGCGGGTAGTGCATTACCATCAGGCATTGCTGTTGGGAATCCAATGACATACGATGCAGCGAATAACAGACATATATTTAATTTCCAACATACTGATCAATCTGGATTCTTAATCAAAGTTGAAGGCCCAAATGCTGTTGGAGATCCAAATAATGTAGAATTAGAAATTTCAAATATTTGTAAGTATCCAATAATAAAAGAAGGTGTACTTCAAGAAGAATACAACTTATGTGAAATGGCTGATTTAGAATTAGCAAACTTAAATTGTGAAACATCCAATCTGCCAGGAACATTTACTTATTTAATAGATGGAATACCAGGAACATCAGCTGATCTCGTAAATCTTGGACCTGGGTCTCATACTATTGATTGGATATTTAATGGAACATTTGTAAATGACTTTAATGGTACCCCAAGTGATATGGCATACCCAGGATGTCAAACAGCTGTTCAAGATATAATTGAAATTACAGCAGAGCCAGTAAGTATTGCATGTAATGATAAAATTTATATAACCCTAGATGCAAATTGCGAAGCGGCAGTTACGCCGGCTATGTTATTGGAAGCTGAGGCAAATGTTAGCTATTCAGTTACTTTACCAAATGGTCAAATAGGAATTTCTACTGGACCAAGTCATCAATTTACCGGAATAGATTGGAGCGACTACTTTGCTACTGGAGAACCTGTTCAATATTCTATTGCATCTTCCTGTGGTGTGCAATGTTGGGGTGAGATTCTTTTTGAAGATAAGATTAACGTCTTATTTGAATGTAAAGATAATATGGTAAGTTGTTCGCAAAGTTATGAGCCTGGTGACCCAATTCTTGATTTTGAAGAAGCTAATGGTGCAACTCTAGCTGGAAATACTTCCGCAAACATTCCGAGAGCAACAAATCCTTCTACGCCTGGAAACTTATCTATGTACTATGACTTTAGTGGTATGTGTATCACTGACCGTGTAAAAGATATACAGTTGAGTCTTGAAGTAACCGACATCTCAGTAAATAAAATAAAAGCATACTTAGTATCTCCAGATGACCTTACAACAGTAGGTGATGAACGAGATACGATTACTATTTTAGATTTAGTAACTGGGAATTCTTGTGTAATACCCGATCTGCAACTTATCTTAGAAGACAATGCATTTAGGTCACATAATGTATTGACTTCAACACTAAATTGTGGATTAGGACTGAATCATGCTTACTGTGGTGACTTTCAACCATACAGTCCATTTTCAAGTCTATCTGGTAATTTTACTGCAGGTGATTGGGAGTTAATTATCGAAAATTATGATGTAGATAATGTTGCAACTATAGCAAATACATCTATTGATTTAGTAAGCTGTACAGGAACGGTAAGTTACCCTATCGATGGCAATGTAACTTCTTTAGGAAATAACGAATACGAGATTGATTTAGTCAATAATAATTGTGGGCCCTATACTGCAATATACTCTGACGAAGATGTTGGACCTGCATGTGTAATGGTAAAAGATAGAGACAAAGATGGGAACGATATTATAGATCCTGATACTGGATTAGCAATAACAGTTCCTACTGTTACAACCATACAAAGAACATGGACAATTACTAGCGCTTCAAGTGGTACGACGAGTACATGTGTACAGGATATTGTTGTTAAGCGGTTTCCAACAGAGAATTTAGTAATGCCTCCAGATTATGATGGGTTTGATCATGCACCATTCTTATGTAGCGATTTCTTCTCGCTAAATGCAAAGGGAGAACCGCAATTAGATTTAACAATGTTGACAGCTGACTCATTACCTGCACCTATAATTACTGGAATGCCTGAGACAATATTTGGAGATATAGACCTCTGTGGATCTACTGCTATTAATTTTGAAGATCAAAAGTTTGAAATCTGTGGAGACTTCTCTTACAAGATATTAAGGACTTGGACGATTTTAGATTGGTGTGAAAATGCTGCTCCTGTAACTACACATCAACAAATTATAAAAGTAATAGATATAGAAAAGCCTATCGTTGTAGCACCTGCAGATACTATTATGGTATTTACAATTGGATTCGATTGTCAGGCTGATTGGAACATTGAGCCACCAGCTTTTGTATACGATTGTGGGTTTGCTTTGAATCCTGAAAGGATGACTTATTCTGTTGATTACTTATTGGCAGATCCAGAAACTGGCACCGCTCCTGTCGATGGAGATTACATCTCAGATAATGTATTTGATACAGATGGTGATGGTATTCCTGATGTAATTAGAAATCTGCCATTAGACACAACGTGGGTAAGATATACTGTAGAAGATGATTGTGGCAATATAGGTAGTGCGTTGACTGAAATCGTTGTAAAGGACAATAAGAAGCCTACTCCAGTATGTACTGAATACGTAGTTGTATCTTTAGGTGATGATGGATGTACTAGAGTAGAAGCAATCTCTTTTGATGAAAATAGTTATGATAACTGTGGAGTAGAAAGGTATGAAGTAAGAAGACTTGATATCGTTGATGACTTTGATCCTTATGTGGATTATTGTTGTGAGGATTTCGGAAAAGAACTTATTGTTGAATTAAAAGTACTTGACCATTTTGGTAATTTCAATACTTGTATCACGAAGGTTGTATTACAAAATCCTTTACAGTTTGCTATAGCTGAAAGACCAGAAGACATTGAGCTAGATTGTAGAGACCTGGATCAGTTGCCAACTGGTGCTTCATTTGAAGATGACTTTGTAGTTATCAATAATCTAAATGATGCGGTTTGTCCTCATACTATCGTATGTGAAGACCCAAAAGAAATCAGTGCTATCAATGAATGTGGTAATGGAAGGTATGTTGTAAACTGTACTATCACTAGTGGAATCGGTGAGGTGTTGACTGAAAATATCCAAATTACATTTACGAACACTAATGTGTTTGATAGTGAAAATGGTGTTGACTGGTCTCCATTGGAAGCTTATACAACTAACATTTTAGATTCTTGTCCAAACGAATTGACATTAGATCCAGAAAATTCTGATATCGGAATGCCAATTATCTTAGATTATGAATGTTCTCAAATGGCAATCACTTATGAGGATCAAATTTTTGATGAAGTAGAAAATGCCTGTTTGAGGATATTGAGAACATGGACTATTATTGACTGGTGTACTTACGATCCTAACGATGGTTCTACTGATGGTATCGCTACTCATGTACAAGTAATTAAGATTAATGATATCGAATTACCAGAATTTAATTGTCCAGTAACTTTAGAGACATTATATGGTTCTGGTACAGGATGTTACTTAAATACTTCAGGAATTGATACAATAGGAATACTTGTATTGTCAGAAGAGGAAGGATTTGATGAATGTTCTGATTTGTCAGGAAAAGAAGTAGATGTTACTTATGAAATAGATTATCACAAAGATGGAACTATTGACTCTTTAGGAACTGGAAGAAATGCAAATGGCGTTCATCAGTTTGGATGTCACTTTATAACTTGGACAATAGTTGATTACTGTGAGAATGTAAATTCTTGTACTTACGAATTTTGTATTCAAGATGATAAAGCCCCTACTCCATATTGCTTGAGTGAAGCAGTCGTTGTTACTATGAACGAAACTGGATCAGCAACGGTATGGGCTAATGAGTTTGATCTAGGAAGTACTGATAATATTACTGGAAACTGTAATTATATTCCTTTAGAATTTACATTAATGAATCCTGAAAATGGGTTATCATCAAATAATTCATTGACATTCGATTGCGATGACATACCTAATGGAATCAGTCAAGAAATTCCATTGCAAATGTGGGTTACTGATGAATTTGGGAATAGTGATTACTGTGAGGTTACGCTTATATTTCAAGACAATTCTCATAATGCTTGCGATAGTGAAAATGATGAACCATCAAGGGTTGGTGGCTATGTATATACTGAAGAAAATGAAATGATAGAAGACGCAATGATTTCAATAAATGGTGCAGGATATACTAACCAAATCACGACAACCGCTGGAGAATATTTGTTTGATAATATTCCGATGAATAGCAGTTATATGATTGATGCGGAAAAAGAAGATAATGTATTAAATGGCCTATCAACCTTGGATTTGGTATTAATCCAAAAGCATATTCTCGGAATTGAGGAATTATCTTCTCCTTATAAGATCATTGCTGCTGATGCAAATAAAAATCAATCTGTATCCGCAATAGATCTAATCGTACTGAGGAAATTAATTTTAGGAATAAACAGTAGTTTCCCTAATGATGAAATGCCTTGGAGATTTGTTGAATCGACTCAAGAGTTTGCAGATGATTCTAATCCATTCCCTTACAATGAGCAAATCGCATTAAACAATGTGGACCAATTGGCTATGAATGAAGATTTTGTAGCAATAAAAATTGGTGATGTAAATGGAACTGCCGCTGTAAATAATTTGCAATCTGGTACAAGTACACGATCGTCTAAGAATTTAGAGTTAGTTGTAAAAGAGCGCAAATTTAAGGCAGGTGAAATAGTAGAAGTTCCAGTGAGCGCTACAAACTTTAATGACATGGTTGGTTACCAATTTACTATCTGGGTTAACCCATCAATTGCGGAAGTTGTAAATATTGATTCCGGTGCATTAGCACTTACTGACGAAAACTTTGGATATACTCAAATTAGTGAAGGTTTTGTAACTACAAGTTGGAATGAGATGAAAGGCGTTTCTATTTCTGCAAATGAAGCTCTATTTACTATATCTGTGAAAGCCACGAAGGATACCTATTTAAGTGAGATACTAAATATAAATGATTCTGTTACTTATGCAGAATCATATGATTCTGGTTTGACCGTAATGGGTGTTGATCTTCTTATTGAAGGATCTCACGAAAATAGTGGTTATGAATTATTTCAAAACAGACCAAATCCTTTCACTAATAAAACAACTATTGGTTTTAAATTGCCAAAAGCTAGTTCTGCATCAATAAAGATTTTTACTGTGGATGGTAAACTAATCAAAACAATGACAGATGAATATGAGACAGGAATTAATACGATAGTATTGGAGGGAAGTGAACTAGAGGCACAAGGGGTTCTATATTACCAATTAGAAACTGAAGGTTTTACCGCTACTAAGAAAATGATCCTATTGGATTAATGATAAATGATTTGAAATTTTGATTGATAACTTTTTTCGAATTTCCAGTAGCACAATGCTACTGGATTTTTTTGTTATAGAACCTCTCTAAAAAATTTCAAGAGGTGATAAACTATTTTAAAATTCATCAGATAAACTGCTTATACATTCAGAAGAATACTAAATGAATGAAAATTAGGAAGCTATTTTATAATTTCCTAAGATTAAGAATGATACTTAAACGCATTTCTGCATACTCTATCAATTTTTCTGGATCCATTATTTGATTTCCATCTTCGTCAATTGAAATAACTTTATTGAAAAAATTATTTTGTTATTCAAGACTTTTAAGATTTTATATTAGTTTTGATTTCATACTAGGCGCTGAAGAAGCTGAACTTGGATTACAAAATTGACTATGCAACCAACTTCTTGATGTATGTGATTGTGAAGACACAAGCGAATTCGTATTACTAGGTCTTCTTGAACTGCCGTATCTCCAATTAGAAGGGTTGCCAACTACTGATTTGTTGTCCATTTTTGCTTTATAAATAAACTGGTTGGGTTGTTCGATTCTGCTTTTAAGTTTCGTGGCATGGTTTGAGATTTAATTTAATAAAAGATTAACGAATTGAACTGAAATTGTTACTTTATTTAGTGAATCATAGTTTTTCTTCCTAACTCATAAATCTCTTGCGGTGGTGCTGCCGCAAAAGGACGGTAGTCCGAG
>JAHDGD010000124.1 GCA_020627825.1 Saprospiraceae bacterium | reverse complement strand
ATGATTGCTTTCGTGCTTGCTTCCATTTCGGATGCAATGTTTGTGAAATGAGCTTGTTTCACAACTTCAAATCCAAAATTAGATTGAGTCTGTTAGTCAATTGCCATGTACATATTTCGATACATAGAATTGATCTGCTCTTTTAGCTTTCTATCGTTCAAAATGGAATGTTGAAGCTTCGGATAATTACGGTAGTATCGTACACAATCACATCTTTTATCGAACACCACAAACCTATAGTAGGTGAGGAAGGGATCGGTAAGTTTAGAAGAAACAAAAACAGTTCCTGTCAAAGGAACAGTAATCAAGTTGATCAAAATCGTTTCATCAAGACCTTTTTCAATGTTTTCACCTGACCGAACATATCCATTTACGATGGAAATCGCCATTATGTCAGATTCTTCTCTGTCCATAAAATTTCTAATTGCTGGAGGAATATGAACATCTTTGATGGAATGATAGGATTCAATATGTTTTTCAAGATTTGATATCTCTTGAGCAATTTCTTTTTGTTCAAAATCATAAGGACTACTCAATTTGTTGTTTATCCGTAACCGTCTATTATCTATTAAAAGTGAGTCTATAATATTGTTTTGTTTTGTGCTCAAGCTATCTTGATAATACAATTGATTCTTACCATTTACAATGAATACTTTTGGCTTTAATTCGAAATAATCGATTTTACGAACTGGATCATTGTTTTTGTGGTCATAAAGTTCTTGGTACGCACAGGAATGTATCGTAGAGACTAAGACTACGCATGTTATATAAAATGAAAGAATTCTCATGTTTTATGTTTTTTAGATTAACCAACTTTTATTATATGATTTTCGACTGCATCGATTTTGTTCAAGAAAAGACAGATGAACTATTTCATCAAAAGTTTTCTTATTCAGCTGAATTCTCATGGTTTCCAAGAAGCTACAGTTTAAAACTCCCATGAAAGTGTTTTGAAAATCGTATAAATCTACTAAAATTAAAACTTTAGTTTTTCATTCTTGATCAATCAAAAAAGCCAAATTCAATGCTTATCATCAAATTTGGCTTTTTAATCTTTTTACTATCGATTCTAAATCTTATCTACAATGGCATTCCAAGTGGCACTTGGTCTCATTGCTTTTGAAACAAGATTTTCGTCGGGTTTGTAATATCCTTTTATATCGACTGTTACGCCTTGTGGATCAATCAATTCTTGAATGATTGCTTCTGTGCTTGCTTCCATTTCAGATGCAATGCTTGTAAAATGTGCTTTCAATTCTTGATCGTCATTTTGTTCTGCTAAGGCTTGCGCCCAATACAATGCAAGGTAAAAATGACTCGCTCTGTTATCTGGTTCATTTACCTTTCTAGATGGCGAACGATCTTTTTGTAGAAACTCTGTTGTCGCTTTATCCAATGCTGCACCTAGAACAGTTGCTTTTGAATTTGAAAAGTTTTCTCCTAGATGGTCAAGAGAAACCGCCAATGCTAAAAACTCTCCTAAAGAATCCCATCTTAAGTGATTCTCTTCAACAAATTGCTGAACGTGTTTCGGCGCTGAACCACCTGCACCTGTCTCAAACAATCCACCTCCTTTCATCAATGGAACAATTGATAGCATTTTTGCACTTGTTCCTACTTCTAGAATAGGGAATAGATCGGTATTGTAATCTCTTAATACATTTCCTGTAACGCTTATTGTATCTTTTCCTTCACGTATTCTATCCAATGAAAATTCAGTTGCTTTTTCAGGCGTCATAATATGAATCTCAAGACCATCCGTATTGTGATCTTTTAAGTACACATTCACTTTTGCTATAAGCTCTCTGTCGTGTGCTCTATCTTCATTCAACCAAAAAACAATTGGCGTTTTGCTTGATCTCGATCTATTTACAGCTAATTTCACCCAGTCTTGAATCGGTGCATCTTTGGTTTGACAAGCTCTCCATATATCACCTGCTTCTACAGCATGTTCCATGATGACTTCACCATTTTCTTTAACGACTTGAACTCTACCATCCGCTGCTATTTCAAATGTTTTATCATGAGACCCATATTCTTCTGCTTTCTTTGCCATCAAGCCTACATTTGGTACACTTCCCATAGTCGCCGGATCAAGTGCTCCATGTTTTTTACAATTATCAATTGTCGCTTGATAGATTGCAGCATACGAAGAATCAGGGATAACAGCTTTTGTATCTTTTGTATCTCCATTTTTATCCCACATACGCCCTGAATTTCGGATCATTGCCGGCATAGAGGCATCGATAATTACATCACTAGGGACGTGAAGATTTGTAATACCTTTATCGCTATTTACCATAGCTAAGTCTGGTCTTTGGGCGTAAGCCTCTTCAATAGCTTGCTCAATTTCAGCTTTCGTTTCGGCAGGAAGTTCATTCAATGTTTCAATAAGATCACCGAAACCATTGTTTACATCTACTCCAGCATTCGCTAAAACCTCGCCATACTTTTCAAATACTGGCGCAAAGAATACACGCACTGCATGCCCGAAAATGATCGGATCACTTACCTTCATCATCGTTGCTTTCATATGCAATGAAAACAATAAATCTCTTTCTTTTGCATCCTCCACTTGTTCTTTCAAGAACGATAAAAGCGCTTTTTTACTCATGTACGTTCCGTCAATGATCTCTCCTTTTTCGAGTTGGAGTCCTTGCTTAAGAACTGTTGTGTTACCAGCCTGATCTACATGCTGTATATCCACGGAGCACGCCTCATCAAGGGTTACGGAAAGCTCATTGGAACGGAAGTCTCCTGAGCTCATTGTTGCAACATGAGATTGCGAATCAGCTGTCCATTTCCCCATTCTATGTGGGTGTTTTTGGGCGTAAGCCTTAACCGGCTTCGGCGCTCTACGATCCGAATTTCCTTCTCTTAGAACCGGGTTAACCGCAGAACCTTTTACTTTGTTATACCGAGCTTGTATTTCTTTTTCTTTATCATCAGAAGGATTCTCAGGATAATCTGGGATGGCATATCCTAAGGCTTGTAATTCAGCAATCGCGCGAGTCAATTGCGGCATAGAAGCACTGATGTTCGGTAATTTGATGATGTTTGCTGCAGGATCTTGCGTTAACGCACCAAGTTCTTGTAAGGCATTTGGTACGCGTTGTGCTTCTGTAAGAAAATCAGGAAAAACAGCTAAAATTCTTCCAGCTAAAGAGATGTCTGCTAATTCAAGTTCTATATCAGCGTGGGCTGTAAACGCCTTTACGATCGGTAAAAAAGAGTGCGTCGCTAAAAAAGGCGCTTCGTCTGTTTTGGTATATATAATTTTGTTGCTCATAATCTAAAGTTGAGCGGCAAAAATATTAAAATACCTGTATTTATTCAGTAATAAAATCTCGTTCTTCCGATTTCCCATCGCTGTGTATTGCAAATCGTTGTTTATCGCGATCGTGTACTTGTTCTTGAAGAGGCCAAGGCCACCCACCAAATCCCGTTTTTCGGTATTCTTCAAAGGCCTCATGGATTTCTTGAGTAGTATTCATTACGAAAGGCCCATGCTGGGCAACGGGTTCGTTAATAGGTTTACCTTGCAAAAACAACAGTTTGCACGCATCTTTTGCTTCAAGTTTGAAGGATTCTGATGCCTCCAATTTTATTTTATGATAGGAGGGCACCTCTTGGTTGTTGATAAGAAGTTGATTTCCAGAAAAGAAATATAGATTTCTATTGAGGTAAGGGGCTGTAGGCCCAAAGGTGTATGTGGCTCCTGAATCCATGTTTAATGCCAAGATTTGAACCTGATTGTCGGGATTGGAAGCCCAAGAATGAGGTGGTGGGGCTTGAGCTTTCGTATGATCCAATTCGCCAGCAATTACTTGGATGGTTATGTTGTTGTTGATGTTCAAAACTGGAGTTTCTTCCTTCCACAACATTTTAAAATGAGGCTCCACTTGTTTGTCTTTAGCAGGTAAGTTCAACCAAATTTGAAATAATTCAAGTGTATTCCCTTTTTCTTGATTCAGCATGGGAAACATTTCACTGTGTAATATGCCTTTTCCAGCTGTCATCCATTGTGTGTCCCCACTTGAAAACCGGCCTGCTCCACCAATAGAATCCGAATGATCAATAATCCCTTGATTGACAATGGAGATGGTTTCAAAACCTTTGTGTGGATGATAAGGGAATCCTGGTATACGCTGACCATGATACATTCTCCAACCATCTTTGAGTTGGAAATCATTGCCTAAATTCCTTCCTGCTGTTCCTACTGCAGGTTCTAATTTATCATTACCAGCAGGGTAGTGGTCTAAATGATGTACACAAAATAAGAAAGGGTCTTCTGTTTGCCAAGGGAAACCTAAAGGTGTTATTTCCATATGAATTCGTGAATTAATGTTTACTTTTGACTATCAAAACAACACAAAGTCCCCGAATAGGTTTACTTTTTTTTATCTCAAATGAAGGATTAGGATAAAAAAGTGAGCTCTCGTAAAACCATTTATGGAACGTATTATAGACCATCTTGTCCAAAAAAAGAAGGCGTATTTTATTGCCGCTGTGATTGCAGTTTTACTCATGTTATTGAGTATACGAAATCCAGGATTTAATAGTGCATTTGAAGAGTTGGGAATACAGGATAATGAATACGTTGACAATACAGCACATATCGATTCTATTTTCGGAGAAAAACAGAAGATATTTGCGATTTTCACACCCCATTATGATCATTTCGGGCCTGTTATAAAAGATATTGAATCTTTTCAGGCTGAAATTCAATCGCGTTTTCCAGAGGCTAAAATTCAAAGTCCCATTGATCTGGTCAAGCATATTGTTCCTTCAAAGGTACTTGCAGAATCCAGTGTTCAAGCTATTTTATCGCGTGTTGCTTCCATTGATTTATTAAAAGAGGGGATAGCGATAGATTCCAGTTCTTTTTTAGTAAAAATAGGTATTGATGTTGATGATCAAGCTGTTATAAACAATAAGTTGCAAGATGCATGGAATAGCGTAGAAAACAAAGAACACTATACGGTATATTTCGCTGGATTGCCTTTGCTAGAACATGCAATGAATGAAACATTACTGAAAGATATTTTATACATATTAATAATTTTATTTATATGTTTTGCCTTGATAATGTATGTTTCATATCGGAGTAAATTCGCAACCATGTATTTGCTTGGCATGGTCACTGCGAGTTTGATATCAGGAGTCTTTGTTTATACCTTATCAGGTGAATCATTTAACTTCGTAGGCATCATGGTCTTGCCAGTTGTCGTTGTTTTGGCAGCAGCCAATGCCGTACATTTATTGACCGGATACTTTTCCTTAAAAGAAGGAAGTTATGAAGAGAGGATCAGGCTCGTTTATTCAAAATATCTGTTGCCTTCTTTTTTAACCACCATCACGACTGCTTTCGCATTTTTTACATTAACACTTACCTCAACAAAAAGTGTTTATACCCTGGGATGGGTTTGTGCAGTTACTATATTGATTAACTTTCTAGTATGTTTTAGTGCAACACCTTTTTTGCTACAATACGCACCGAAAAGGAACATAAAAGATCACCCTTTTTCAAAGTTTGCTCAATTTTTTATAAGGAATAAGAAGATCTTTGCCTTGTTTCAATTGCCTATATTATTTATTGCCATTTATTTGATTCCAAGTTTGGGTTTCAAGAATAATTTTGAACTATTTGTTCCTTCCAATAGTGAAGCCAGTGTCGCGATAGAAAAATTAACAAGTCGCTACTATGTTCAAAGTGATGTGAGCATCGTTCTTGATGGGCCTGATTCTTTATCTACCGTTCAAGAGATTCAACGATTAAGAGGGGCATTCGAAAACATCGAATTGGTAAAAACCATCATAGATGCCAATACACCTTCTATTGTCTTTACACCAATTCTTTTACCTATCGATCTTTCCAATATTCCAGCATTCAGACAGCGGTACGAAGCCAATAACGGTACATGTCAGCGTATACAATTGAAGACAGCAACACCGGCAGATCTTATTTCCATAGAACAGAAGATCAACACAATTTTGGAATCCATTCCAAAACCTTTTACCGTTACAAAATCTAGTGCAGAATTGATGTACGAATATGTAAATAGAGAAGTAGGTGCCTCATTGATTAAGTCGATGTTGAGTTCGTCCATTTTTTTATTATTTGTTTTTTTATTTCTTACACGATCTATTCTTCAATCTTTGATTGGTTTGTTTGTCAATTTTGTTCCCTTGAGTATGATTGTTATTTTATTTGTTGGTCTGGATTTGCAAATAAACATCATGACATCATTGACAGCGATTGTATGTATCGGGTTAATTGTAGATGATACGATTCATTCCTTTTATCGACGTGTGATCATGCGAGAACCACTGAAAGAGTTAAGCTTCGGGATGTTGACTACGACCATTATATTAACGATGGGATTTGGTGTTTTTGCTATATCTTCGTTACAACCGATTGTCATTTTTGGTGGGATAGCAGCTGTTATATTTGTCATTACCTTGATAAGTGATCTTACCTTATTGTTGTATTTGATTGAGTTATATGATGAAAAGATCGGACTTAAAGAGAAAACAGTATAGTTCCATAGGCTGTAGTTTATCCAATTGAAAATCGTAATTTTGCATTATGGCAAAGATTGCAAATATAGATTTAGGTGAATTTCCTCTATTACTGGCGCCTATGGAGGATGTAAGTGATCCACCATTCCGCGCCTTGTGTAAAGAACAAGGATGTGATATGATGTATACAGAGTTTATATCTGTAGAAGGACTCATACGCGATGCCCACAAAAGTGTTCAAAAGCTAGATATATATGATTACGAACGACCAATAGGCGTTCAAATATTTGGGGCTGAGAATGCATCCATGATGCGAGCTGCGGAAATTGTTGAAGAAGCACAACCCGAAGTGTTGGACATTAATTTTGGATGTCCGGTCAAAAAAGTAGTGTGTAAGATGGCGGGAGCAGGAATTTTACAAGATATTGATCGTATGGTGCAATTAACAAAAGACGTTGTTGACAGCACGAATCTTCCAGTTACCGTTAAAACGAGATTGGGGTGGGATGAAAATTCAAAATATATAGTAGAAGCTGCAGAGCGACTTCAAGATGTAGGGATAAAAGCGATTTCCATCCATGGACGTACAAGGAAACAAATGTACAAAGGGGAGGCAGACTGGACGTTGATAGGTAAAATTAAAGAGAATCCGAGAATGCACATTCCGGTTATAGGAAATGGAGATATTGATTCTCCACAAAAAGCAGTAGAATACAAAAACCGATACGGAGTAGATGGGATCATGATCGGTAGAGCATCAATTGGTTATCCATGGATATTCAGAGAAATTAAGCACTATGTAAAAACAGGTGAGATTTTACCTCCTCCTACGATAGAAGAGCGAGTTGATGCTGCTAAAAGGCATTTAGAATTTAGTATTCAATGGAAAGGGGAACGATTGGGGATTGTAGAAATGCGACGTCATTATACCAATTATTTTAGAGGTTTCAGAGATATTAAGCCGATACGTGGGAAACTGGTTACGGAAGATAATCCAGCAGTATTGTTTGAAATTCTAGAATTCATACGAGAAAAGTATTCACAAAGCATAGAAGTAGTATAAAAGGTGGTTTTTGAAATAAAAGCTTACGAGCGGAAGATATTTAGTTTGATTTCAGAAGCTGCAGCTGAAATTGATGCCCCTACTTATATTGTAGGCGGATATGTACGTGATCGGATATTAGGGCGTCCCACAAAGGATTTGGATGTAGTATGCGTAGGAAGTGGTATTGAGTTGGCTAAGGCTTTCGCCCAAAAGTTGATTCCTGTACCGCGTCTGGTTACTTATGCGAGGTTTGGGACTGCCATGTTGAAGCATAAAGATCTGGAGATAGAATTTGTTGGAGCCCGCCGAGAATCTTATCGATCGGATTCAAGAAAGCCAGCAGTGGAAGAAGGAAGTTTGGAAGATGATCAGAATCGTAGGGATTTTACAATTAATGCATTAGCCATTTCCTTGAACACAGAAGATTTTGGTTCTATCATTGATCCGTTTAATGGACTGATTGATTTGCAAAATAAACGCATTGTAACGCCATTGAATCCGCTGGCGACTTTTTCAGATGATCCATTGCGCATGTTGAGGGGCATACGATTTGCGAGTCAGTTGGAATTTGATATTGACCCAGTAACATTTGAAGGGATTCAACAGATGGCAGGGAGATTAAAGATTATATCAGCAGAAAGGATCGCAACGGAGTTGAATAAGATCATTATGTGTAGAAAGCCATCAAGGGGATTTATGATGTTGGATGAAGCAGGATTGCTAGAGCAATTTTTTCCAGAGTTAACTGCATTAAAAGGAGTTGAGAAGAAATTTAACATAGCACATAAGGATAATTTTTTGCATACACTTGAAGTGTTAGATAATATTTCAAAACATACGGATAACTTATGGTTGAGATGGGCATCGATACTACATGATGTAGGTAAGGCAGTATCTAAACGATTTCAAAAGGGAGTGGGTTGGACGTTTCATGGACATGAAGTTGTAAGTGCAAGGATGGTTCCTAAGATTTTTAAGCGTTTAAAGTTACCATTGGATCAAAAGATGAAGTATGTGCAGAAGTTGGTAGGGTTGCATCATAGGCCTATATCCTTGACAAAAGAGAATGTTACGGATTCAGCAATCAGGAGGTTATTATTTGATGCGGGAGAGGAATTGGATGATTTAATGGTATTATGTAAGGCAGATATAACATCAAAGAATAAAGACAAGAAGGAGCGATTTATTCGTAATTACGAGTATGTAAGTGAGAAGTTGCGGGTATTGGAAGAGAAAGACAAGATTCGGAATTGGCAGCCACCAGTAAGTGGAGATATGATTATGGAGTATTTTGGGATCCCAGCGAGTAGGGAGGTGGGTATGATCAAGACCGCGATAAGGGAGGCGATATTGGAAGGGGAGATAGCGAACGAGTATGAGGCGGCTTTTGAGTATATGAAAATAAAAGGAGAGGAGTTTTTGAGTTGATGTATATAGTTGGTTTGTAGTGATTTATATATCAAAATAAAAAAAATAGTAAAAAAGTCTGAAAAAAGTGGAACGAAATGATGGGTTCATTACACTAATAAGAAAGTGTAAAAATGAAAGAGACCTATGAAATTCGTCCAAATTCTTATTATTTATTTGAGAGTTTGTCAAGTGGAAGGAGTTGCTTTTTTGAAAGCGAAAAAGAACTTCAGATTTTCAAGAAATTATTTAATCGATATATAGGGCCTTATGTTAAGGTTCATAAATTTTTCACTTCTTCGGAGGGATATCAGATCTTGCTTAAAGTGAGAGGAAAAGAGGTTTTAGAAAGAATATACACATACAGTTGTGAAAGGAAAGGTCGGATTCCTAAGCAACTCTTTATAGAAGAGAAGTGGAGAATTATAAGTGAGCAGATGCGTATTTTCCATAGTGTCTATGTCAAATGTGTAAATAAGATAAGAGATAGGAAAGGAGTATTAGTTCAACACCGTTATAAACGCTATTATTTTGACACAATAACGGAATACGAGAACTATATAGATGAAATGGAGAGAGGAAAAGAAGTAGCGGGGCAAAAGAATGTAAAATATAGGGTGAGTCAGCGGTGGATAGATTTGGTGAGGTGGGGAGTGATACGAAGGGTGGAGTGGGGTGAAAGTGCTGTGAATAATGACTTTGATAAATACGTAGTATCAAAATTGATTATTTCTACCAAAAAACATCAATTCTCACAAATCCCTCCCTAATTCATACCTTCCAATCCTTCATAGTCAAAATTTCAATCCGAATTATGCTCGAGAGCTTTGATTTGAGAATTGAAAATAATTTTAAATCAGCCGATTGCAAGATTTAGTATGGAATAGCTATGGTTAATCTGAAAACGTCAGCGAAGCGTAGATTTTGACATAGCATCGGTCTACAATAGCTTGTCTAATCCGCACTAAGTAATATAATTTCGTAATGATACCTGAAATGCCTAAGAAATAACAACTTTTGTGAATGAATCATAGTCATCACTATTTATTGCACTAGTAATCTTCCTGTAATACAGATTTTACAGCCTTGACAATTACTTCAGATTTTGCGTATCCTCTGCTTATAAGAAAATATTCGTCTTGATGCTTTAAAATCAAGGTAGGGAAGGACGTTGCTCCCAATTGGCCCGAAAATTGAAAATCCATTTTGACCGCTTCTTTCATTTCCTCAGATTCCATCTTACTTTTGAATTCTTCTCTACTGACTCCTAGTTTATAAGCCAATTCAACAAAGGTTTCTGAATTGTTTGGATTTCTATTTTGAAAATAAAAGGCATGTTGAATATTTTTAAAATAAGCATAACTTAATTCAGGATGTAGCGTTCTCATGGTTACAAAAGCTCTACACGCAGGTTCTGTATCATAAACCATGTCTTTTTCTTCTAAAATATCAAAAGAAAACTTTTGTCCTGTTCGTAAACTTACTTCTTCCCAATGTTCCTTCAAAAAATCCTTTAAGTCATTCATGGTTTCAGTATTATAAGGTCTTAACCCTCCCATTAATAACTCAAATTCTACATCCCCTTTTAATAGCTTTACTGCTTCATCCAATTCTCCGGAAAATCCATAACACCATGAACACATAGGGTCACCAATATATAGTAAAGTTGTCTTTTCTTGTGCAAAGATCATCTGTGAAAGAAATAGCGAAAAAAGAAGAAGTATAGAATATTTCATATGGTATTAATCAAACAAACCTTCGTAATCGGATGAAGCACCGTCTCCTCTTTCCTGAAAATCTATTTCTGGCATCTCATCTAAATCCAATACCTCATCATGAGATTCTGATCCACCCATTAATAACAAACTACTTTTCTTTTCATATTCTTCAAGCATTTTCAATCCTTGCTCTTCAAATACACCACTTTGTAAATCAATTGAATCCATCACTGATGAAGACATTTCCATAAACTGTTCCATCTCTCCCACTTTGTTCGCTACATCATCCGCAATATGCTCCATCGCTTGATCAAACATCTCTCGCTTATCTTTATCACCACTGATAATACTCATTGCTCCTTTCATCGCTGAATGCGAAGTCTTGATTGCTTTATATTCAATCTCTTTTACTTTTACTTGATCTTTCGTGTCTTCTAGTAAAATCTCAGAATTCGAATACATTTTTGTCAACACTTTATGTAAAATCCCCATTCGCTTATGTAGTACAGCATATTTCTTATTACTTTCTTGTAATCTTGCCGCTTTTCTTGTATTCAAAGCTAAAGCTTGATTATTTCCCTGTTCTTTTGCTTTTTTAGCAATTAATAAATTCTGCTTAATTTCATCTTGATTCGATGCAATTAAGTTCTTTATCTTACGCATCTGCCCACGTAAACTTCCTATTTGTTTACTCATCTTCTTAAGGTTATCCTCCAAATCACTAATGTAATTTTTCAAAATACCTATAGGGTCAATTGTAATGAAGATGCTGGTAATCTTACGCATCATTGTTTTATACATATATCCCACAACAGCTCTTGCTTTGGGGTCAAGAGCCACATAAATAATAGCTAATAACGCAAGTACTGCTATGATAATACCTAAAGTAGTCTTTAAAAACTCAAGGACAACAGCTCCAGCTGTTACTAAAAAAAATCCTCCTACTAGTGCTGCAATGATTAAAAATAATGCACCTGTTTTTCCTTCTGGTTTTTTCCAAAAACTCTTTGGTTGAAATGTATCTCCGTCTAGTGGATTGCTACCTGCCATGTTTATTGTTTATATATATTTTTCAAATTTTTCGAGGTCATTTTTTAGCTTTTGCTCAAAATGCTCATACGAACTTACAAAGTTCTTTGTAATTGTTTCTAATTTTTCTCTTTCCTTTTTTAATCTTTCGCTAGAACCTGCAATTTTTTCTTTTATAAGCTCATTTTCCGCTTTTAATTTTTCAATTTTTGCCTCATTCTCCGCCATCTTCTTCCTCAACGATTCATTCTTCGCATCAGTTCCCGTTAATTTTTCCGAGCGATTTCTTTTCAATGCTTCAGCAAAACTTTCTCGTTGCTTACTCAATACAACCTCATATTCCTTTAACGATTTTCTGAATTTCTCCTTCGTAAAACCCATAGTCTTTGCCGTCGTATAAGCTGATTTGAAAGCCGTTTCTTCATCGATTTCCATTTGAATCAATGTATTCACCGAGTGAATAAATTTTATATAATCAAATTCGGACGTATAATTTTCTTTTATTGCTTTAATAAGAGCATCTGTAGACCTCCTATCCAACTCTGTTGGAATTTCGAATATCTTTTTTAAATCAATTGCTGCCATAACTGCCAAAATATAATTAACTATTCAAACTTCCAATACCTAATCTACAGATTATACCATTTAAATTTTAAAATGTCGACAATAAATTCAAATTACAAATTCGTGAGGTCGACTTATAAAATGGAGGAATAGCCTAAGCTACTTCGACATTTTAGAGTTTAAATGGTATACCTTATTCTCTTCGATTAAAAGATCATTTAAAT
>JAHDGD010000123.1 GCA_020627825.1 Saprospiraceae bacterium | reverse complement strand
TAAAAGATCCATTTTGCAATGTTCTTGGTCTGATTTATAATCCATATTTTAAGCAAGAATAAGATGTTGATTTAAACTAGATATTTTTAGGTTTTAGATAAATGAAAATACGGGCTATTTATTACAGATTCATGATTTTTAAATCTAATTGAATATAGGAATTCAGTCCTTTAAAAGGTTGACAAACTGCGTTTTAATGTATTCATTTTGAAAAAAAAGATTTTTTTTTGTCCTGATTATTAGTAGTATTAATACCCCTACCAAATTCACCCATTTTTCATCATCACTAAAAAAATCAAGATGTTGAAGAAAATTTTCAAAACAATTGGGAAAATATTCCTTGCCCTTATCCTATTCATTACACTTGTCTATGGTGGATTCCACTTGTGGGAAAGAGTAACAGGAGGAAAGTATGTCAAGTACTTGATAGAACACAGCGAAACTATTCCATTGGGTGAAACTTTCGATTTTGACAATCTTAAGGAGGATATTGAGAAAAATGAACTCATTCTTTTTGGAGAGATTCATGGATTTAAAGAGCCTATAAAATTCGATGTAGCATTCTTTAAATACTTAAACAATTTTCATGGTGTTACAGATCATCTCGTTGAATTCGATTTGGCGCAAGCCAATAAATTAAATGCTTACATGAAAAGCGGAAATGAAGCATTTCTTGATGATGCGCTAAAAAATTGGGTAGTAATTCAAGGAAGGAATAATCAAGATTATCGAAACAAATTTGTCGAGTTACATGCTTTTTATCAAAGACTTCCAGATAATAAGAAATTTACGTTTTGGGGAATTGATCGTATTTACGATGTAGGACTTTTTAAAGAATATGTGAACGGAATGTTGCCTGTCCCTAAGGATACTGCCGATTTAAAGGAGCTTGAGATAAAGGAATTAGTAAATGAATTGGTTGAGATACCTAGTAAAGATAAAGAGAATGACTTTTTATTTTCACAATTAAAATCAAACGTTAATTATTTCGAGGAAAAGATGGGTCGTGACGAAGTGATGTATCGAAATTTTAGATCGCTATATGAAAGAAATATAGGTACTGGCAAAAAGTATTATGGATTGCTAGGAATGGGACACGTTTTTCTATATAGAGTTAATGGGGGACACGTTTTTGCTTCTCAAGTTCGTAAATCCGATATGGGATTGGAAGGAAAAATAATGTGTATAAATGCCATGATGAACGAAAGTAAAATGGTAATGGAAAGCAATCAATTACCTCCTTTTATGCAGGATGAAGGGGAGTATACTCGAATGGCCATTTCTTCAGATAATCTTCTGTTTTTATATATGGTTGGGGTAAAAGATTTCAAAAGAATGACACCTGCATATCATAAGTCTTTGATTAAAATGAATGGAGAGAATAGTCCCTATGGTGAAAGTATGCGATTGAATACCGTAATCCAACTATTACCAGTATTTCCAGTACTTGATATAAATGACAAAGGGGAAGATTATTTTACGCACACACTTTTTATTCGACATTCTGATTGGGCAACTCCTATCGTAGAATAGCAGCTGAACATTTGTTTACTTGAGATATCTTAAGCTATGTAAGCTGAACATTAAATGTCGATTACATTCTAAATCCCATGGCGATTTATAGTCATTCATGTTATATTGCTATTGAATAGATAGAAAAAGTTATCTTCTGAAATAGAATAAATAAAAAATGGATTGAAATTCAAGTGATAAACATTCACATTTTTTGTTGAGAAGAACAATAACTTAGTACCTTAGCGTATCTTTAGGAAGTTTATGTTCCTTTTAAAAGCTTGTCATCATGAAAAATAAATTCAGAATTATAAACCATATGAACCTCACCTTTTTTCGATTTTTTTTCCTAGCATGTACTGTTATTATACTTTTTCTTACATCCTGTAATAAAGAAGGCAATCTGGTAACTCATCGCAATTGTGACGAAGTAGAAACCGAAATTACAGATATGAACTTTCAAGTAGGATCCTATATTTCATCTACCTTTAGCACAGTAGCTTCACTTAATTTCGAAGAAGCGGCTTTATCAGTTTTCATAGAAGACTGGACATTCGCATCCTCTGAAAATGGCGATTGCTATACATTTACCCCTTTGCCTCAATTGATTGAACAAGTAAACATTAAATCTTCTAGTAGCATGACTTTTGACGGAGTGGTTTACAATCCTGAAGAAGAATTAAATGGATTGTTTAAAATTCATATAGATGATCAAACTTATAGCATAGTCGAGTTTATTAACGTCCAAAACAACAATCCATTATTATTTCATGATGAAGGTGATGCTATTGTACTTCAGTTGTTACTAAAACCTGATGTAGCAATTGACCAATCTTTATCGATACAGTTTACCTTTGATGATTCAAAAATGATAGAAGTTGATGTTCCGAATTTGAAAGTAATAAATTAAAAGTAGTCAACGCTTGGGCCTAAAATGCGTAGAACACGACTTGAACTGCATCATTTTATCAACGATATCTTATACGCCTTTCTGAAATGTAAATAGAGTATATTTATAATATTGATGTATTCCCTTCATTTTAAAATTTAAATGGTAGAGTGTCATCTACATGCTCTAAAAAATCTTTCGGCTCATCCAATCTGCTTTTCGAAATTCTATTTTGAGCCTGATTGTTAAGCGCATGTTTTATTGGTTGATTACAGCTAATGCACTATTTTCATTTCTTATCCTTCATCCTTTCTTCAAAGCCTTAATCATCAAATCACTACAAATAAATTCTCTATTAAATATGAAGCTATTACCTTTGTGCTTGCTTTTGATTCTAAGCATTATGCACTACCGTTAGGTACGCACTGCTCATTAGCAATAGCAATTAAACCTTTTTGGGCCCCCGAGCCCACAAAATAACAACTAATGGATTTTAAGAAAGTAGTTTCGCATTGTAAAGAATACGGTTTTATTTTTCAATCTAGTGAGATTTATGATGGTCTTGCAGCGGTGTATGATTATGGTCCGTATGGTGTCGAATTAAAGAATAACATCAAGGAATATTGGTGGAAATCTATGACCCAACTTCATGAGAACATCGTGGGTATTGATGCTGCTATTTTTATGCATCCAAAGACTTGGAAGGCCTCAGGGCACGTTGATGCGTTTAATGATCCCATGGTTGATAACAAAGATAGCAACAAACGATATAGAGCGGATGTATTGATTGAAGAATACATGGATAAGCTGGATGCGAAAGTGGAGAAAGAAATCAAAAAAGCAGCAAAACGATTCGGTGATTCTTTTGATCCTGTGATGTATAAAGAGACGAATCCTCGGGTTAAAGGTTATCTTGATAAAAAACAAGAAGTAGGTAGTCGACTTGCTAAAGCGATGACCGACAGCGATATGCCTGAGCTTAAAAAAATCATAGAAGATCTTGAAATTGCTTGTCCTGTGAGTGGTTCTAGAAACTGGACGGACGTGCGTCAGTTTAATCTTATGTTTAATACACAACTTGGAAACATAGCTGGTGAGGAAGGGAAACTTTATTTACGTCCTGAAACCGCACAAGGAATATTCGTGAATTTTTTGAATGTTCAGAAAACGACTCGACAAAAACTGCCTTTCGGTATTGCACAAATTGGTAAGGCGTTTCGAAATGAAATCGTAGCCCGACAATTCATTTTCCGTATGCGAGAATTTGAACAGATGGAAATGCAATATTTTATCGCTCCAGGTACCCAAACAGAATGGTACGCTTTCTGGAAAGAAATGAGATTGAAATGGCATAAAGCGCTAGGAACTCCAGAGGAAAATTTACGTTTTCACGATCATGAAAATCTTGCACATTACGCTGATGCTGCTGTCGACATACAGTTCAACTTTCCATTTGGTTTCAAAGAACTAGAAGGCATTCATTCCCGAACAGATTTTGATTTGTCTCAACATCAAGAGCTTAGTGGGAAAAAATTGCAATACTTCGATCCGGAGCGTAATGAAAATTATGTGCCGTATGTAGTGGAAACATCTATTGGTTGTGATCGAATGTTTCTTGCTGCGATTAGCAATTCCCTTCAGGAAGAAACGGTACCCGATGCTGAGGGTAAAGAATCAACGCGTATCGTAATGAAACTTCACCCAGCACTAGCACCGATCAAAGCAGCTGTTCTTCCATTGCTTAAAAATAAAGAAGAATTGACCTCAAAAGCCAAGGAAGTATACAAAAAACTAAGCTTGCATTTTCCTTGTCAATACGATGAAAAAGATGCCATTGGTAGACGGTATAGAAGACAAGATGCCATCGGAACACCATATTGTATCACTATTGATTTCGAAACGCTTGATGATGATACTGTTACAATAAGGGATCGAGATTCACTTGAACAGAAACGAGTTAAGATTGATGAGTTAGTCAGTATAGTGAGCAAAAATGTATCGATGAGCGAATTGCTTGAAAGTTTGCTTCAATAAGAAATAACGTGGAACAGTTTTATATAGAAAATCCACTCGTATTATTATTCGTAGTGGCGGCTATTGGTTATCTAGTAGGTAAGCTTAGTTATAAGGGTGTAAGTTTAGGAGTTGCAGCGATTTTGTTCGTAGGATTGGTCTTTGGGGCAATGTATCCTGGGGTAGATATACCTAGTATATTATTTCAGCTAGGACTGGTGTTTTTCGTGTATTCAATAGGAATTAGCTCGGGTCGTGTGTTTTTCCAATCCATCAAGCGAAATGGAAGCAGAGATATCCTCTTTGGTGTATTGATGTTGACGATTTCAGCTGGTCTAGCTGTTGCCATACATTATGGATTCGGATTTGATGCAGCGACAACTACGGGTATTTATTCTGGTAGCACGACCAACACACCAGCTCTTGCGGCTGTGATAGAACAGATCAACAACAAGATGGGGTCACAAGCTTCTACTCTGTCGGAAATGGCAGTTGTTGCCTATTCTTTTACCTATCCTATGGGTGTTATGGGAGCGATCATTGCCATTCTTATTCTTGAGCGATTCTTCAAGGTTGATTATGCAAAAGAAAGGGAAACACTCAGTCAGAACTATAACGTATCTTCTGATCTTACTTCAGCTACTTTTTTGATCACGAATGATGCTATTTTGGGTAGGACCCAAAGAGAACTATTCGCTCAATATAAGTGGAATGTAGTGTTTGGTCGATACATGTCGAAAAATGGAACAGTTTTATTGCCTAATTGGGATACGGTATTTGAAAAAGGCGACCAATTGATGGTTGTGGGGGCTAGAAGAGAGCTTGATAAAGTCGCGGAAGTGCTTGGTGAATATGCAGATAGTAAACTATCGAATGATCGTAGTTTCTTCGATGTCCGAAGAATATTTGTTTCGAATCCATATGTGGTAGGGAAGAGCCTTGGGGAATTGCAACTTGATCGCAAGTTTGCAGCAATTGTGACAAGAATTCGAAGAGGAGACGTCGATATGTTAGCGAAAGGAGATACAGTATTGGAATTGGGAGATCGTGTCCGATTTGTTGCGAAAAGAGAAGATCTCGATTCATTGAGTGAATTTTTCGGCGATAGTTATTATGCCGCATCGAGACTGAATCTTTTTTCATTCGGACTGGGAATTGCCCTTGGATTGATATTAGGAACAATAGAATTTGCTTTACCGGGTGGTATTAACTTCAAACTTGGATTAGCAGGAGGACCCATTATTGTGTCCTTAATTCTTGGCGCTTTGCAGAGAACAGGACCTATTGTATGGACTTTGCCATATAGTGTAAACGTCACCCTCCGTCAAATAGGGCTCATCATTTTATTGGCTGTCATAGGGATTGGATCTGGTCCAGCATTTTTGGAATCCGTTACTGGCGGAGCTGGAATTTTTGTATTCATAGGTGGCGTTATCATTAGCTTGTTTACTGCAGTATTAACGATCATCATAGGGTATAAAATAATCAAGATTCCATTTACCCTGATTCTTGGAATCATTAGTAATCAGCCAGCAGTCCTGGAATTCGCGGTGAATAGAGCAAAAAGTAATCTGCCCATTTTAGGCTACACTTTGATTTTTCCTATCTCGTTGATATTGAAAATCGTATATGCTCAGTTGTTGTTTCTTATACTTCAATAAGACAATTATTTAGTATTAAAAAGAATTGCGGAATATCTTTGAAGCCTTTTGCTTATCTTCATTAAATGAAAAGACAGCTAACTTTATTCCTTCTGCTATTTTTTTATGGGGCTTTCGCCCAAAGTTATTGTGACAATCTTGTTTTTGAAGGTATTTATCATGATGCTGTTGATGAACAAAAATTGTATTTGGTTTTGAATCATAGTGGATCGAATTCGATATCAAGTGACTCGGATTATGCCAACATCATGATTATAGCCGATGGAGAAGATACATTGAGTTCCAGAAAGAAAACCTATCAATATACATTGCCGGAGAAAGTAGGGGAGAAGATCGTTTTTCCACTTGATCTTCATGAAAGCTTATCGTCGTATAAGGATTTTGCCGATGCGTTTACAGGAAGAATAGAATTTCTCTTTCCCGATTGTACACTGGATATCGCTTACAACAATGTGAAAATAGAATCTTTACCTCAAGATAATAATATTGAATGTACGGATTATACATTACTTGATGTCATTAAGTCAAGGGCATATGATAGCAAATATGCTTATCTCATTATACATTCTACCTTAGACAATGCACAGCTTTTACATACAGGGTATACTTCCTTCGAGTATTTTTCAGAAGATGATGTAGCCATGAGCTTTAAAACTGGACCCAACTATTTTTTACCTTCTTTACCCAGTGATACTTTTGCCTATTTGGTACAATTTAAAGAGGTATTTGAGGATTTTGACAAGGGGTATCTTAAACTGGAAAACCCAGACTGTATTTTACCTTTACCATCCGTGATCAATACTGTTCAACAAGGATCTAAAAGCGGGTTTCAGTTATACCCCAATCCAGCACATGACATCATAAAAATAGAGTCGGATTGGCCCATTGTAAAAACTGAAATGATGACATCAACAGGGAAAACAGTACAACGCTTTTTGGGCGAAAGCCCTATTGATATCAGCGATTTCTCGAACGGACATTATGTTCTACGAGTGCTTTATAAAAATGGAAAAGTGGAAACGCATTCATTTATCATCAACTAGGTCAATGAGTAGAATTGATTTTACAAGTTTGAAAGAATGTGGTGAAGTATGGGAAGAGATGGAAAGCTGTGGATCTAGTCGACAATGTAAACGTTGCAAGGAAATGATTCATGATTTCAGGGGAATGACGGAATGGGAAATAGCGATTCGTCATGCGGAAAGCGAGGGAAAGTTATGTGGTGTTTATGATCGGAATTTCAATGAAACAAGATCATTCTTTTTTCGAAAATGGATTCGAAAAAAGCTATCTACAAGTGTACTAGGTTTATCTATTTTAGGTGGATCTGCTTATGGACAAGAAGTGATGATACATAAAGAAAAAGTGGAGTATTCAGTGGGAAAAGTAGTAAACAAAAAGTCGATCAATCAAGTCGATTCTACTTCACAAGAAAAGCAACAGCAGCTTATTGTTCGAGGGATTTTGAGAGAAAAAGAGACAGGTGAAGTCTTAATAGGAGGGGCTATTTATTTAGAAACTGATACAAATGTAGGATCAACAACAGATTTCGATGGTCGATTTAGTATTAATGTTACGGATAGTTTTCAAACAGAAGACACGTTAACTTTCTATGCATTTGCTTTAGGAATGGAAAGAGATACGTTTTTTATAACAAAAAATGACATAAAAGAAAACGGGTTTATTGAACTAGACATTTCGTTAATTGAATCTGATATGAGTTTGCAATCCTTTGTCGTGCGTAAAAAGCGACCTTGGTACATACGTCTGTGGAGATGGGTATTCCATCCGTTTCGCTAGTCGGAATCATTTTATACATTTGTACTAAACGAATTCGAATGCCAACTCAACTTTTGTCTGTTCTAAAAATAGTATTAGCTGTAACAACCTATGTGTTCAGCGCACAATTTACGTATGACTTACAACTCGGAGAAATGGTTGTACCTATTACAGGGCAGTCTCTTGCGATCGTTTGTTGGGCTTTTTTTATGCGTCCGATGGAGTCTGTTGTAGCTGTTTTGACGTATATTTTGATGGGAGTATATGCATTGCCAGTTTTTGCAGATGGCGCTCAGGGTATGGATGTAGTGAAAGGAAATACAGGAGGGTATCTATTTGGTTTTTTATTGGCATCATTGGTTGTATCATGGATACGAGATCCCTATAAAAAAGAAAATCCGTTTAGTGTATTGGTTCTTATGGTGGTAGGAACGGCCATTATTATGATATGTGGGTTGATACGATTAAATGTTTTATTGGGATTTGAAGATGCTGTGGAATATGGCTTCTACAACTTATGGAAAGGTGCATTGATCAAGATTGTACTAGGGACAATTATATGTTACCTGATCCACATGATCTTTCGTTTGGCAACACCAGATAAGTATAAGAAATAAGGCGATTACTTTTTTATCCACACATTGATGTAGCTGATGATTTCTTCTTAGAAATTATCGAAGTAGTTCAGGCTCTTCCTTTGTTTTATAAGTTGAACTATTTTAAAAAAATTACCCCCTTCTCCAAGATTGGAGAAGGCTGGGATGAGGTTGATAAAGTTGGATTCATCTATTTGTAAAATGAATTTACATACATGCACATCTTTAGACCATTTTAATTTTTATATGGCCTTACAATGAATCAATGAATTCAACTAAAAGACCAACACCTTCTTCATCTAGTAAAGTAGTGCCTATTAAGGGCATTTCCTGATCCAATAAAGCACGCTTAATCTTTTCTTCTTCGAAGAAGAGAACAAGATATATATAATCAGGAAGGATAACAATCTCTATTTCGCTTTCATAAAAACAAGATCTTTAATTCCATCTGTGCGTATAGAAAAAGATTCTACCTTACCAGATTTGTCTCTCTTGAAAGTTAAAGCGTTAAAGAATAAAGATGTACTGGTATATACATCTTTGGTAATTGGTTTAAATATGATATCAGGATGGTGGATGCTTTTGGCTACTAAATTTCCTTCTTTAATACTAAATGTAAAGACTGTTGAATAAGAAGGATGATAATATGAACCTGCAATAGACTGCAGTTCTTCAATAGATGGCTCATGAGGTGTATAACGCTTCATGATATCCGGCGTACTTTCATTGTATCGAAAATCTATTGTCATTTGGCCTCTTTCTTCTATAAAATTAAATAGTCTAACATCCTCCATCTTCGCATATTGTTGAAATGTTGTTTCAGAAATAGGCACAAGTGTTTGATAACTTTTTCCAAATAACCAACGTGTTCGAAGCGTGTCATTTTTCACAAAAATCTCGGATGCATAGCCTTCATCAAACCAATAATGACCTTCATATTTTCTTAATTCTTCAGTGGTTTTCTGAACAAAAGATTGTTCACTAAAGTCGATTAAAGCAGGCATTGTATATTGATCTTCCATGACAATATTGATCATTTCTTGAGCTAATCCACCGTTATACATATCATTATTTCCCAGAACAAAGCATGTAATTTCTTGGTCGTTGTACCGAAAAACATTAGTGCCATATCCCCCTTGAAAACCATAATTCCAAAATACGGACAAGCCTCTTTCTGGATGAGAAAACTCACGACCAATAGCCATTTTTCCCCAGTAATATTCGAAATGTGTTCCATCATCAGTTTGAACAGGTGTGTCTAGTTTTTGAATAAGTTTCCCTAAATCTCCTTTAGGATTTTGATAGTGAGCATACCATTTTCCTAAATCAGATGCAGAACCATAAACATTTATAAAACCAATAGTATTATTACTAACTCCATTTCTTAGGTATGCTTTAATTTCTTCTTCGTATTGATAAGCTTGTGCAACACGAGGTGAAATAGCGTTATGATTGGTTCTTACAAAAGCATTATCCATTCCCAATGGAATAAATATATTCTCCTTTACATACTCAGCGAATGTTTTGCCTGACGCCCTGGAAACAATTTCCGCCATAAGAATAGATTCCGTTACAGCCTCATGAAACGAAAACTTACTCCCTGGTGTAAAAGCCAATTCTTGTTGCGCAGCGATCAATTGAATGACTTGGTCTTGCGTTTCCAGGTTCATTGATCCTGCATTAAGGTATTGTATTCGTTGAACATCATGCAGACCACTTGTGTGATTTAAAAGATGTGCAATACGTACTGTTTTATTGTACTTTGGCAACTCAGGTATATACGTTCGAATATCATCATTCAATGAAATAGTACCTTGCCGTTCAAGCAAAAGAATAGCAAGTGTTGTGAATTGCTTCGACAATTCTCCCAGTTGAAAGGGGGTTTGATCTGTGATTCTTATATCGTTAACAAGATCTGCACAACCAAATCCTTTTTGATAGAAAATGTCACCATTCATAACAACACCAACAACCACTCCAGGTTGGTCTTCTGATATCCCTTCGAATAATTGATCAAGTTCCTTTACTTTATCTTGAGCCCAGCTTATGTTTCCCACACAAATTACCAATGCGAATAGATACCATTTCATATGTAGTCGTTTTCATTAAGAATATAGTAGGTGCTAAGAATGCTGCGTATGCCTTTATTTTTTTGGGGTTAACCCCAAAATGTAAACATATGTATAGCTGAAACATGGAGTTGAATATAAAGAGACTAAATCTATTTCACAAGATGTAAATCCCTTAGCATTTTATTCAAAATCAGCTAGACAATTTACCCAAAGTACAAGATACACCATCCTCCTAGAAGACATAAAATGCCTATTAATGCCCGCGGTATTTTAGGTCGGTCTAGGAAATAATATAAGGTCATTGTAAAGATCCCCACAAGTGCGTAAGGGATGAAAATTTCAATCGTTGTAAAGTGGTTCAGGTCCCCAAAATTATAATAGAAATAGTAACTTCGGAAAGCGATAAGAGAAAACAAATTAGCAACCACTTCCATGATCATGGCATCGATTGCTAGTAATATTCCCTTAGTAGGAATAGACTGAAGAACAGGGCTTTTTCTAGCCTTTAAAGCTTCATGCAAACACAGGATGTGAAATCCGTATAAAGGCCACATGATGCAGGTAACACCTGAAGTATAACCTCCATATTTTGGCCAGATGTGATAAACCCAGCTCGGTCTACCAATTGCCGTTTCAAAAAGAAAATTAACCAACAATTCAAGTGCACTTCCGAATAACATCGTCAATCCCATATAAAGGAATAGTCGATTGATGTTCAGCTTCAGCCACTTTCCAGCAATCCAGCTGTTGGCTAAATAAATGATAGGAGTTGCAAAAAGTAAAAATGAAATCGTGAAGATGTACTTGATGTTTCCTACTTCATCGGGTATTCGAATCGATTCAGGTGGAATGATAAATCGAAGCGTACCTTCTGAAATAAGATAAATGCCCACATAAGTAATAAGAGCAGCTTTCAATAAGAGCCAATAGGGTTTCATGGAAATATTTTAAATTGTTTTTTTGGTTTCTGTAACTAAAGATACAAGAAAAATAAATTGGGTCAAGCCCCAAAAAAAAATATCTCTTGAAATTAGTTTCCTCAAAAAAAACTGCCTCTTTTTTTTCAATGATACTTCAATAAATAATTTTTTTCTATTGTAAGAAAAGAAATATACAAAGTATCAGAAAGCATAAACCAGCAAATACAAGCATCAACTTTCCACCTTCCCTTGCTTTTTTATCGTAGATAAATTGTTTGTTTCCATTTTCATCTACAGTTTTGCCAAAAGCATAATAATACCCCATCGAAATTCCTGCTATTAAGAAAATAATACCAAAAATAAATCCCATGATAATCGATATAAAATAGGCTACTTGAATGCCAAAAGGAACAGATTTTCCTTTTCTGTTTTTAATCCTCAATGCTTCTCTTTCTTGTTCCAATTCTTCTTGTGAAACCCTTACATTTCTATGTTCTAGTATTTTTCTTGCTGCAAGTTCTGCTTCAACTGTCCATTCTTCGGGCTTTCTCAAAATCTCAAATAATTCATCATTATCTAACAATTTCAAATGTTGATAATCATTTATATCAATTTCGGATACATTAATTGAATCTTTGATGATATGATTAGCTTCTTGAAAATCACTCGGATGAAGTTTCAAGGTAAATTTTGGCATATTTACTGTTCCTACAATTGAAGCATCAATGATCGAAGCAGCACTGCTTACCTCATATGGTATATTGTTGGACTTTAAAAGCTTTACAATAGCATCCAACTCTGATTTCTGTTCAATATGCTTGTAAAATTCGAGCTTCATTTCTAAATGTAAATTTTAGGAATTGTAAATCAGTCAATGAATTGTGTTTGTTGGTTGAAAGAAGAATAAAAAAATTGAAACTTCAATCTTCACATTCATTATCAAATTTAATTTTTTTCTTGTTAACGCTTTAAAATGAAGTAAGTAGGTGTCAGCTTTTCTTACAAATTAAAATTCAGCATCCCACTTTTCTTTATGAATTTGAGCTTTTACTTTCACACGCTTTGTTTTTTTCACTCTTTTTGGTTTCTTAATTCAAATGAAATATCTTTTAGATAGGATAAAAGTGTTAGCCTTTGTTTCTATTGTAATTCTAAATGGTATTGGTAAATTGATACGGTTTTTGGGTTTTCAAATAAGGAATTATAATTTAAACTTAATCCAAGAAAAGGAATTTTGAATGAATCTTGATAAAAATAAAATGAAGTATAAAATGCAAATGAATTAAACTGTTATTACCTTAAGATCCAGCATGATTCCATTATGAAAAACAGACACAGAACATCCACT
>JAHDGD010000122.1 GCA_020627825.1 Saprospiraceae bacterium | reverse complement strand
TGACTGTGTTTTTCGCCTTAAACTTAATCATTTTATTAGCGATATTTAATGCGTCGTTTTGAAATGCAAATAGTATAATTCCCAGGTTTCTCTTCATGATTTTCTTATACTATAGAACATAAATTGTCAAACTAACTTTGTGGTTATAATCCTATTGGAAAAACTTTCAATTTTGATTTATACTCTTTTTATAATTCCTAGACTAACCATTTCCAATATATATTCTCGTTCTGCAAATCATATTAAAACTCTTTTTGGACGCATTCCCATTCACCCAAATTATATTCTACACCAAACACTCACTTAGTTCGTAACTTTTTGATTCTCAACATCAAACAACTTCAAAAAAATTGCTTTATATGACATTTACCAACTTTGCTTCATTACCTTTGCGCCTTATAAAAATAAATTATGGCAACTAAAATTTTCAACTTATTTGACTTCAAACAAAAAGTAGATTATAAAATTGAAATTTTATCTGGTCTTACCGTTGCACTAGCTCTTGTTCCAGAGGCTATCGCATTTGCTCTTATTCCTGGATTCTCGCCTCTTACGGGATTATACGCCGCTTTTGTAATTTGTCTAGTCACAGCAATTCTTGGTGGAAGACCTGGCATGATTTCCGGTGCAACCGGAGCTGTTGCTGCTATCTTTATTGGTTTTATTGTCAAAATCAAAGAAGTATTTCCCGGCATTCAACCTGACGAAATTCTACAATACGTTTTTGCAACAGTAATACTCGCCGGAGTTTTTCAAATCATTTTTGGATTCCTTAGGCTAGGAAAATTTATTCGTTTAGTCCCACATCCAGTTATATTTGGTTTTGTAAATGGTCTTGCCATTATCATTTTTATGGCACAGTTTCCCAATTTTTACAATAGTGAATCAGGACAATTGCTAGCTACAAAACCCTTTATGATTATGCTAGGTCTTACTTTACTAACAATGTTAATAATATGGGGTTTGCCGAAATTAACAAAAGCTGTTCCTTCTGCCCTTGTTGCAATTTTAGTCGTTTCCTTAATCGTAATTTTTGGAGATATCGACACCCTTACTGTTAAAGACATAATGAAAGGAGAATCTATGAACGGTGGATTCCCCCCTTTAACCATTCCACAAATTCCTCTGAATCTTCAAAGCCTCACTTTCATCCTTCCTTTCTCCTTTATTATTGCAGGAGTAGGACTTATTGAAAGTCTTCTTACTTTAAATATTGTCGATGAAATAACAGATACAAGAGGTAGCGGAAATAAGGAAAGTGTAGCTCAAGGTACTGCAAACATTCTTTCTGGATTTCTATCGGGAATGGGTGGTTGCGCTATGATTGGTCAAAGTTTGATTAATACATCTTCAGGTGCAAGAGCACGGCTCTCAGGGATTACGGCAGCAGTTATGCTCTTAGTTTTCATCATGTTTGGTTCAAGTCTTATTGAACAATTACCTATGGCAGCACTCGTAGGTCTTATGTTCATGGTGGCAATCGGTACCTTTGAATGGGCAAGTTTTCGAACCTTTGGAAAAATGCCGATCTCTGATGTCATTGTAATGATATTAGTTACCTTAATCACAGCTATCACACATAATTTAGCATTAGCTGTACTTCTTGGCGTAATCATCGCTGCACTAGCTTATGCTTGGGAAAATGCAAAGAGAATTCGAGCTAGAAAATATGTAGATGAGCACGGTATCAAACACTACGAAATCTACGGCCCTCTTTTCTTCGGATCTACAACTGTTTTCGGCCAAAAATTCGATATACAAAACGATCCTGATATTGTCATCATTGACTTTGAAGAAAGCAGAATTGTTGATATGTCTGCTATCGAAGCTGTAAACAAAGTAACCGAACGATATAAAAAAGTAGGTAAAGAAGTACATCTCCGCCACTTAAGCGATGATTGCATTGCTTTACTGAACAAAGCAGATGCCATCATAGATGTAAATGTAATGGAAGATCCTACTTATAAACTAGTAGTTGATAAGATCCCTAAGAAATCTTAATCCATAATAGTAGCAAACATCTTCCTAGATCCACCTCTATTCCGAAATTCGCATAGATATATCCCTTGCCAAGTGCCAAGGACCAAGCGACCATCTTTTATAGGAATCGTAAGATCTATACCAGTAAGTGTAGCTTTTATGTGCGCTGGCATATCATCCGGACCTTCAAGTGTATGCTTTAATCCAGACATGTTTTCAGGAACAAGTTTGTTGAATATAAATTCATAATCTGTTCTAACATCTGGATCTGCATTTTCACTTATACAGATTCCTGCAGAAGTGTGCATACAAAATAGATGAAGTAACCCAACATCAGGAAGTTCTCCCAAATGACTTAACACTTCTCCTGTTATCAAATGAAACCCTCGACTCTTTGCTTCAAGGTTAAATTGCACTTGCCGCATTAAAACTAAAATTGAATGGTTTTTTTCATCTCTTTACCATCTCTTTCTATGGTAACCTTAGCCTTGTCCCCCATTTTATAACTTGTCAAATGCTCAAGTAATCCTCTTACACTGTAGATAACTTGATTATCCAACTTTAAAATTTTATCACCCTTCATTAAACCCGCTTTTTCAGCCGGACTATTTTCCACAAGACCATCAATTATGGTAGCCTCAGCTATCATTACTCCCATTCGAACTGTAGGATCTGGCAATACATTTTCATCATCTGTTTTCCATATAAACGTATTTCCATCATCTTCTGTAAATTCCACTTTTACCTGTATAGAATCATGTTCTCCCCCACTTATTTCTTTTACAATTACTTCCATATCATCTCCTAAGTCCATTTCTTTCATACCTTCCTCTCCTATAAACATCATGCGCTTTTTCTTTCTCCCTTTCTCTTCTGTGTCTACAATGATTTCCTCTATGTGCTCTTTTCCATCCTTTATGGTCTTTACAATTACCTTCTGCTTCCCACCTTCCATTTCTTCCACATCAACTTTTACATCAATAGTTGCGTCTTCATTTCCTTCTATTTGCTTCTTAATAATCACCATTTCTTTTTCACCATTCAACATCTTCTTTTCTTTCATTGATGCATCTTCTTCCTCCTCTATTTCCGCAATATAGATCTTCACTTTCTCTTCCTCAATTTTTTGTCCACTTGTTGCTTTCCCAGTTTTTTCAATTATTTCATTCACTGATTCTACCCCATCTTTCATCGATCTTACGATTATTTTTTTGATCACAACCCCATTTTCTTCCGTTACATCTACCTCTACATTAACAGAATCTGAATCATCCAAAGAAAGTTTTTTAATCAATTCATCTACATCACTCATCTCTTCTATTTTCTTCATCATTTCGTCTTCTTCTCCCTCAACTTTTTCTTTCTTAATTATAATGACCTCTTTCTTCTGTTCGACTTTTTTTTGCCCAAAGCAAAATCCGAAACTCATAACAAAACATAGCAATAAAATGGAAACTCTCATATTTAAACAGTTATTTTACAGTATAATGAAAAGCAAAAATCTACATATTTACGCAATTCACAAAACGAGCAGCACATACCTTGTACTGGCTGCTTTGCTGCTTTACTTTATGCTTCTTTTTTACCATGGTTTTCAAGTATATGGTAGTGATACAATAGAAACAGTCCCTTATGCTCTATGGATGAATGATAATTCACTCTTTTTAGAAGACTTTCACCAATCGAATTTACGGACCAGTACATTTAACGAGAGAGTATTTAGTGTGTTCTTTCTACATCTATTTGGCGAGCACATTGTATGGGGATCGAGGATTCTTCATTTCATATTTACCTTTGTTTTGTGTGCGGGACTCATTCGCTTTAGTGACCTTTTTCTAAAGCATTTTAGCTTATCCGTAGTTGTCGTTTTCATTACCCTTTTCCCATTGTACAATATCAATATTGGAGGAAATGAATTATACTATAACATGTATGTGCCATCGCTTTTAGCAAAAGCTATTGCTATTTGGGCTTTGATTTTTATGTACAAAAAAAATCTATTGTATAGTGGTCTTCTTCTTGGTATTACAACTTGCTTTCAGCCCTTAGTAGGTCTCCAACTATTTGCAGTATCTGTTCCTCTTCTTTTATTTTGGGAAGGATTAAAAAAAGGAACAGCTTATTTCATATGCGCGTATCTGATAACAGGTGGGATTTGTGTTGCATCTATTTTATGGGCTCAGGGCCCAAATATTGAATCCTCTGCCTCTTTTTTTGATATTGTACGGTTTCGAATTGCTCATCACTTTTTTCCTGGCTTTTTCCCCAAAAGTCATATCGCTATTTTGATACCATTATATCTTTTAGGAAGTCTGTATTTTATAAAAAGTAATCGTTTTATCGCGTTGTTCTTTCTTTTTAGTTTGTTGGGTTTAGGTATTTATCTTTTGGGCGTAAGCCAAGAAATAGATACCATATTGTCTTCACAATTTATGAAAATAAACATTTGGCTGAAGTACTTTTCCATCATAGGAATTATAGGGCTAATAAAAAGGATATTGGAAAGAAAACAATATGATATTCTTGCTATAGTATTATTTTCAGGCGCTTTCATTTTTTCCATTATACGACATAATCCTACATATGACGCACCTTACCCATCAGTTTTGTATGACTGGGTTGAATTGAATACAGCACATGACGATTTGTTTCTCGTACCTCCCGAATTAAATGATTTTAAAGCTCGAACAAAACGTTCCAGTTATTTTGATTTCAAAGCCATGCTCCATCATAAACCAGCTATTTATGACTGGTATAATCGATTTAACAGTATTTATGACATGAGGGTAGAAGATAGAACTCAAGAAATGGATATATTTTCTGTCGTAAAAGAACATTATCTTAAAGGAGAAAAATGGAATGGATCTGTTATTGACTACATCATTACTAGAGAAAATCAAGATATTCCGAATAGAGAATTGATCTTTGAAACTAAACAATATAAAGTCTATAAATAAATCTATTTTAACCCAAGTTGTGCATTTGAGCTTTAGTATGAGGACTGAAAATACTATAAAATCAGGCGATTCGAAAGATTGATCACAGCATCGCTATGCTAATTCTGAAAACACAAGAGAAGCGTTGATTTTGATGTAGTTTATCCCCATTACAGATTGTCTACTGCATAATTCGGGTTTAACGTCAAAACTCATACAATATTCATCTTCCATTTAAGTTATTGATATAGGACACTTCTTAAAATGAACCTATGAAACACATACTTACAGTACTTTACATATCACTATTTTTATCTACTTTAAACGGTCAACAAGTTTCAAATAGCATCGTACATTTCAATTTTGATTCTGCAGAATTAACTTATGAATCTCGGAAAGAACTGAACAACATTTTACATGAATTAAACAATGAATTCCATTACAACTTGAAAATTATTGGTCATACTGACCAAGATGGAAATAACCAATACAATGATGCTTTGGCAACTCGAAGAGCTGAAACGGTCTTCGATTATTTGATTGAAAATGGTGCTTCATTGGACAACACCCACTATATCTCCAAAGGAGAATATGACTTGTTATACGATACGTCCGATGATTTTTCAAAAGCACAAAATAGAAGAGTTGAAATACGTATTGAAAAATTTGTTCTAGAAACAATTCAAGATGTTTTGGATATTATTAATCCACAATCAAAAGTTCAAGAATTTATTCTGTTGGGCAATCAGCCTCATCTCATTACAGGTAAAGAAGGGACAATTGTAGAGATCCCTGCGAATGCTTTTATTTTTGAAGATGGGTCAAGCCCAAAAGGACCTATCGTTATACAGCTCATTGAAGCGTTTGACTACAGCTCTATTATACAACATAATCTTTCCTGTAAAAGCGAAGACCAACTGCTTGAAACGGGAGGAATGATCAATGTAATTGCCAAGTCAGAAGATCAATTGTTAACTCTGAAAGAAGAAAAATCAATTCAACTAACATTTCCCTTGAGCGAAATCAAAGAGGATATGGAGTTATTCTATGGTGATTTAGAGTCTGAAGATGGAGTTTCAAACTGGGTTCCTGCAGATCAGCCTATTCAACGAAAAGCTGAAAAAATAGATCAAGAATTACTAGACTTTATAGATCTAAATTCACTCGTCTTGAAAAGACTTGAACCAAAAGCACCCGTTTTCGATTTACCAAAAATACCAGCAAAACCTAAAATTCCAGGACAAGCTTATAAACCATATAAGCCCATTGAACCTATTAAGGAAAAAATTACTGTTAGGTTTTCTTGGAAAGAAAAATTGTTATGGAGTCAAAAAGTAAAAGAGGAAAAGATTGAAGAAGCATATCAGAAAAAATATGCACAATACCTAAAAAACATGCAAGAGTATGAAATCAAATTAGCCCGTTACGAAACAAGAAAAAAACGATACAAACAAGATGTAATCGATGCTAAAAAAGCAATAGTTGAATGGGAAAAAGAAATGGAAAACTTGCGCTATGAATTAGGTCACTATTATTTAAAACTCGATGTTTATAGGACTGAAAAAATGATTTTTGATGCACAAGAATACCTGCTTCAACATGTAAGTAAAGAAAATAAACTAGAAGTTTTGGAACAATATAACGTTTTGTTACATGAAAAAAAGATTTCGTATTACCACCCTGTGGCTAGAAGATATTACAAAACATTATTTGCAAATAAAAGAATGTCATGTTTAACTTACAAAACAAACAGACGATATAAAGATGGTCATATGTTCATTGTAGATAAAGACTTAGAAGATAAAATAAATGCCACTAGACATATTTTGAAAGGGCCCCAACGTATTATTGAGGAAGCAAAATTTGCACAGAATCCTGGTGAAAAGACCATACAAGAACTAGGTCGATATGTAACTGCAATTTCTTCACTTGGCTGGATCAATTGTGATCGATTTAAAGCAATTGCTGCTGAAAATAAAAGAGTACTTGCATTTACTGCAGAGCCGAACACTACATATTATATGGCTTTTAATAATATAAATTCCATATTAACCCCAGTAAAATCAGGTGATCAATTCATTTTTACAGGTGTTCCTAAAGGAGAAGATGTTACCATTATAGGGATTCAATTAAAAGATCAAACACCTCATCTTTATGTTCAAGATATGAAAATCGTTGATAATCAACATATAAAAACTTCATTTGAAAAAGTGACCTACAAAAAGATGAGTGAAACGTTTAAACAACTCAATACTTGATTTCGAGAAATCCATTTAACATCAATAGAAATCCTACCTTTGGTAGACAATGACAAAGTTCCACATATTTAATACCATCTTTCTTTGCATTTTTTTTCCCTTAAGCTTAACAGCTCAAAATTTTGCAAAGCGATATTTGGATAAGATGCTCAATGATACAACGGATGTATCGAAAGCACAACTCATCACCTATCCCACTTTAGCTTTTGCTCCTGAGACGAGTTGGGAAATAGGATTGAGTACCCTTTATATTTATCATGCTAAGCAAGACACATTAAATAGATTAAGTGAATTTAATGCTTTCACTTTTTTTACCTTGCAAAATCAATATGGCTTATGGTTTGATCACGCATTGTATACAGATAAAAACAAATGGTTTTTTCTAGGCAAGTTGCGTTTTCAGAGCTTTCCTTTATTTTATCATGGTATAGGAATAAATTCCCCTGCTGATTATGTTGCTCGAATTGATGCTGGTCAAATTCTAATTAAAGAACGTGTCCTGCGTCAAATAAGAAACAATATTTTTGTTGGG
Source organism: Saprospiraceae bacterium (assembly GCA_020627825.1). Lineage (GTDB taxonomy): Bacteria > Bacteroidota > Bacteroidia > Chitinophagales > Saprospiraceae > JAHDFB01. The sequence goes on along the minus strand of JAHDGD010000122.1, from coordinate 5,308 downwards.
CTCACATTCGATTTGCAACGTTTCGCTAATGTAGATTTCGTCCCAGCCATTCCTGAAGAACCTAATTTTGAAAATCCATTGGGCTATGAAGGATCTACAAGTATAGGTCTAGGAATAGGGCTTGTTCATGATGATCGTCATAATGTATTAAATGTGAGAAAAGGATTATTTTCAGAATTAGCAATTCAGCAATATAGCCCAATATGGGGTAGTACCTTTGGCTTTACATCCATATTAAGTGATTCTAGAATTTATCGACAAGTAGGGAAAAACAATGTGATCGCAGCACAAGTCTTGGGGCAATTTAATTTTGGTGAAGTTCCTTTTAATCAATTAGCACAAATGGGAGGAGAAAGCATAATGAGAGGCTATTATTTTGGTCGATATAGAGACAATCATCAACTAGCGTCACAAGTAGAATTCCGTTTTTTACCGTTGCCTTTGCAATTTACTAACCGCTTAGGATTCGCTATTTTTGGCGGCGCAGCTACTGTTTTTCCTGACTTTATTTCTCTTCAAAATCCATCATTCGTTTTTGCTGGTGGAGCAGGATTACGGTTTTTATTGTTTCCTAAAAAAGATATTTGGACCAGACTAGATTGTGCAGTGACGAGTGAAGATGTGGGATTTTACCTTTTCATAGGAGAAGCATTTTAACCCGCATTATGTAATAGAAAATCTATTATGACCTAAACTGCCTTTTGAAATAAAGGCTTCGCCAACTTTTGCTCACTCACCATAGTGATGACTATGATTCATTCTCAAAAGTCGTTATTTCTTCGGCATTTCAGGTCTCATAACGAAGTTCTATTACATATTGCGGGTTTAACCAGGATTCAGGTTATGAGCTTAAATTATTTGTACTCCAAAATGCAAATAGTATTAACCTGAGTTCGGGATTACTAGCTCGCAATTGATTGTATTGTATGCACGTGATTGTCAATGAATCATATCGACTTTAAACATTATCTGATTTTGAAAATCAATCTTTGGACTATAAATTTTAAGGGAAATCAAAGCATTCCACTTTCTTCTGCGTTGTTTTATTTCAATGTGGCTCGCCACATTTTCAACAAAACGCCTTGAATAAAGCGTTTCCTTTAATTTTTGCTTTCGCAATTAATCCCGAACTCAGGTTATTATTTTCTGAGTTGAATATAAATCGTTTTCAAATAGGCTCCTTCGGGGAAACCAATGGGATGATCAATATCGTGAAACGTTTTTTCTAGTATTTCATATGAACGCACAAGAGAATGAGAGGTACGCTGAGCTTTTTGCAAAGCATGTTCTATAGTCTCAAAAAACTGATCAGATGACACTCTTGAAGTACAACTTGCCATAACCAATACCGCTTGCTTACTAGCCAGCTTAATAGCTAATTGAATAAGGCGATTATAACTAGTCAATGCGCTAGGAATCTCATCCGATCTTTTAGCAAAAGAGGGTGGATCTACAATAATTAAATCATATGATTTACGTTCTTTGATTAAACTATTCATAATTTCAAAAGCATCCCCAGCCAAACAGATATGTTGCTTGAAATTTCCATTTAAGGAAGCATTTTCCGAAGCTAAAGACAATGCTTGTTTCGAAATATCAACACTTGTTACCGAACTAGCACCTCCAGCCAAAGCATGAACAGAAAAACCTCCAGCGTAAGAAAACACATCAAGAACCCTTTTATTTTGGGCGAAAGCCCCTACTTTCCTTCTATTATCTCTATGATCCAAAAAGTATCCTGTTTTGTGCCCTTTGATAAGGTGAGCAGAAAATAAAACGCCATATTCACGAAAAACAACCACTTCCTTTTCTAAGCGACCATATAAAACTGCACCATCTTTTAACTCCGAATGTATATACATACTTTTCGAAACATTTCTGGAAAGTCGAAGAACTATTGTTGAAATCTTTTGCTTGTTGAATTTCTCGAGTTGGTCGTTTATAGATAATATGGCTTCCGCCAAAAGAGCCATATAAGGTTGCCAGCACAGAGAATACAACTTAAGAACCGCAGCATGCTCATATACATCCACAATACACCCTGGCATATGATCATTTTCGCCGAACAATAGACGAAAACTTGTTGTATCTGTTTTTAATAAAGAAACCCTTTGGGCGAAAGCCTCTTGTATTCGCTGATTAAAAAATGCTTGATTTAAAGTTGCGCCTTTCCCAAAACTCAACATACGTACTCGGATCATAGATTCCTTATCCAGTAGACCCACGCCTATTAATTTATTGGACTTTTTTCCATAAATAATGGCGATATCCCCATTTTGATAAGGTGCATCAAGTTTGGAAATCGAATTTTCAAATATCCAAGGATGTTGCTTTCTTACAGACTTTTCACCCGCTGAAGTTAATTTGCAAGCGTGCACTTTGGGGACAGGAAAATGTAAATTCATAGAAAGCATAAATGTAAAAATAGAGAATAATCTATCTTTGTTCTGCAAAAATAGGAAAGCTGACGTATCGAATTCAAATACCGCATTTCGAAGGACCCTTCGACTTATTACTTTTCTTCATAGAGAGAGATGAACTTGATATACATGATATACCTATTGCCAAAATAACATCGGATTTCTTAGAATACATTCGAGAACTTGAGCGATTAAACATTGATGTGGCTAGTGAATTTATTGTTTTTGCCGCCACCTTAATGCGGATAAAAGCTAAAATGTTGTTGCCGAGAAAGGAGAAAAATGAAGAAGGGGAAGATATCGATCCACGAGAAGAATTAATCAATCGATTAATTGAATATAAACGATTCAAGGAAGTGGTGGATGAGTTTCGAGTAATGGAAGAACAACAGTCCAAAAAACAAAAAAGAGGTAACGTATCTGCAGAAATTCAGCAAATTGCTCAAAAAGCTTTAGTAGATGTGGAACTTGAGTCTGTAAGTTTATTTAAACTTATGAACGTGTTCAATAGATTATTGACTAAAATGAATGCGCCAAAAGATCGGGTTATTCATAAAATTTTCGATTATAAATACACCATTGAAGAACAAAGTGATTTCATACGTTCGAAAATTCGAGGTGGTCAAAAACTAAATTTTACTACTTTATTTTCAACATTGAAGAATAGAGTACATGCTATAGTCACCTTTCTTGCTCTGCTTGAAATGATTAGTCAACAACAATTAACCATAACACAAGGGGAGGGTCCCAATAATTTTTGGGTCCTAGAAAAATCCAATGAAGAAGAAGAGTAATGCTATTTGCGATCCAAAATGCAAATAGTATAATTTTTAAAATGTTGGTGCTACATTCAAATTACAAATAGGGGTGTTCGACTTATAAAATTGAGGAATAGCCTAAGCTACTTCGATATTTTCTAAGGAAGAAATCACGTTATTCAAAGAAGAATTTAGCCGACGTATTAGCTATTAAATGGTATAAAGTAGAGCTATCTTCTATTTAAGCACTTTTAGCCAAAAAATTATTAACTGCAATTTCCGCTCTTTTCACTACATCATAATTGATAGAGTAATGCACGAATTTTCCTTCACGATACGCATCAATTACACCTGCCAAGCGCATGATTTTTAAATGTTGAGAAGTAATAGATTGCTCTATTTTCAAAGAATGATAAATTTTATTCACATTTATCGTCCCGTTTCTATCGATAAATTCTAAAATTCGCAATCGAAGTGGATGCGCTAGTGCACGCATAAGCTCACAAGAAGTCTCTAACTTCTCGGCGTTAAATACAACCTTAGTCTTATTCATTTTTAGAAATGATTTGTAGTTCTTTCTTATTTTTTGCTCTATAACATTGCTGCAATAGAGCGGTATTTTTTGTAGTCAAAACAAATATGAAATATTTTATGTGTGACTACAAAATTAAATATTAAAAAAATTTAATATTTGAAAAACATTGAACTACAGTATTATTCGTATAACACTTTTTTGATTATACAAACATCATTTCTTTCACTAATTAGATTACACAAGGGGATAATTTGTGTATTTAACTAATTTTTAAATCGTGAAAAGAAATAGGGGGAAACTATTTTTGGGATAGAACCCGTTCTTTTCGTTTTCAGTATATATAACAAGCTAAGTCAACGCATTATTCAATGTTTTATATGAATAATGCGTTGTAAAATTTCATTCAGGTTGGAAAGTAGAAATCCGTTTTTGGGAAGGATCCTATTTTCAAAAATTAATCTTGCTTGTTTTTATCCTGCTAACTCTTCTACCAATGTAGAAATCTGATTTAATCTGTTTTTATCCAAAGAGTAATAGATAAACTTGCCTTGTCTTTCTGTTAAAACAACTCCTGCTCTTCTTAAAATAGCTAAATGTTGTGATGCAACAGACTGTTCAAGCCTTAATTTGATGTAAATATCTGTTACCGTCATCGTGTCACTATCCTCAAGTAATTCGATAATTCTTTGTCTTAACTTGTGATTCACAGCTCTTAAAACAAGAACCGCTTTTCTCAAATCGGCATAATCCAAGTGGATATCCGAATCTCCTTTCTTAAGGGTAACTGTTTCATTTTTCTTATTTCTCATAATAATGATTAAGATTTAATTTTTGAAATACACTAACAATATTCCAAAAGCTGTGCCAAACTAGTTAGAGAGAGAAGAATGTGAAATATCCTATTTATAAACCACTGATATTCTTGTATATAAGAACATTATTTTTTTTCAATAAGTTCTAAATTTTCTTCTTAGATGTAGTTATACGTGGTGATTTTAGGTAAAATGGAACACAATAAGCCACATCTGCGAATTGTGCTTTTTCATATTTTTTAAATGCGAGACTACTGAGATTTGATGCGAAAGTAAGATGTTCTATCACATGGATCTTCTTCATAACATCGTCTCCCCATTGCAATTCATTAATCTTCTCACCACCATCTCCTATAATATAAATTCGTTCGTATGATAATAAATGATCGAAGCTGGATTCACTGTATATATGGGCTTCTGTATTCGTAATACATGAATCTTGGGCATCTGTTATACGCCAATACACTTCCATCCTACGGGCATCGATTGTGGATACTTTGCAAAATGGCTTGTCGTATGTAGGATGGAAGGAATAACCAAGTGCTTCAAGGGTAGGAATTTCTATAATGGGTATATTCAGTCGTAATGCCATTCCTTTAGCGATACTGTAGGCAACTCGTAAACCAGTATATGAACCTGGTCCTTGACTGACAGCAATAGCGTGAAGTTGATCGATGGAAACATTGGCTTCCGCCAAAAGGTCTTCAATAAAAACCGTCATCCATTTTGAATGTTTCTGTCCTTCTATGGAGTCCTTTGATGCTATTGTTCTTCCATTCAAGG
>JAHDGD010000121.1:10314-13134 GCA_020627825.1 Saprospiraceae bacterium | reverse complement strand
GCAGCACCATCTACAACTTTTCCAGCTGCATCTTTTGCACCACCAAGTAAGTCACCTGCTTTATCCATAAGGCCACCAAAAGAGGCCAGACCCAATAGGCTGCCCATACCAGATGGCATAGCTGAACTTACATGATCTTTTTGACTTGAAAGTAATCCCATCAATCCTCCTGCATCTAATCCACCACTTCTTACTTGCTTTCCTAACATTCCCATCAACATTGGAGCTGCCATCTTCATTAATGAAGATGTAGAACCTCCACCTAATCCACTCATTTTTGAGATCATGTCAGTCATACCACCAAGTTTATCACCTAGTAATGAATCTAACATTCCTCCTCCTGATCCCATCAATCCATTGACAGCATCAGCACCACCGCCAAACATATCTCCTACATTATCAAGAATACTTCCATCTTGATCTTTAAGCATTCCCATCAAATTTCCAGCTCCTTCAGCTGTTGATCCTTGATCAATAACAGAGCCTAATAAAGATGGAAAAATACCACCTAAAGCTTTTGTGATACCTGATTCTGATTCTCCCAAGAAGCCAGCGGCTTTACTTGCTAATGAACCAGTAACCTGATTTTTTAATAAGTCTAATAAGTTTAACGACATGATTTAGTTTTTTAAATTAATGAATGGTTTTTCTCTTGGGGACAAACACCATTAATACTTAATTTGATGGCAGTTAGTTCCATAAATTTTTACGGAAAAAACGTTAAAAGTCACTTTCGTTTGTTTTACCCTAAGAATAGCCTGCAAATATACGTCAGATTATTGGAAATATAAGGGTTTCAGCTATCCATAACGCATTATTAATCTTAGATTTATGTTCGGCTTTATTTTCTAAGGGAGGTTATTTTTTAATTAATATTGGGATTAACTTTTACCTCCTAGACCGAAAATGATAATATGAAATTTGATACAGATCAATACAAAATTTATGGCCCTAAGCATCTCTTGAAAATTCATTTGATGATTAATCCAGGTGTTGCGGTATTAGAATTGCTCTTAGGAATGCGGTCTCCAATATTGACAATAGTGGATAAGACTATGAAAACAGATTTGATGCAACGATCATTTATTCCTTGTCCACATTGTAAGACCATCCATGATGCTCGATTATGGTCAGTTGAACATAAAACCGTTTATAAAAACTGGTTCGGATTGTATTGTATAGCATGTGGCAAGATTATTCCATGCATTATGAATGTATTTACATTTTTAATCTTGGTTTTGACTTTTCCATTTTGGTTTCTGTTTAAGCAAAGCCTTAAAAACAGATGGCTTGCCGTTCAAAAACAAAGGTTCGAAAATATAGAAGTAGAACAAGTAGAAAATCCTTTTGGAAAAAAGAGTTGGGTTTATCAAGGCCTTTCATGGGGCTTGTTTATGTTCTTTTTTATGATGATTTTCTATCGTTTGTTTGTAGATGAATTTCAGTTCTCTGTGAGCTATGTTCTGAGCAATATTATTATTTGGTCCTTAGGAGGATTAATTTATGGCTATATAATGCACCTGTTCATGGCAAGGAAAGGTAAATCAGACGTGAATTAGAACGGATGGACGCTTCTACAATATCAGTATTTTTTAAAGCCTTTCGGCGAATAGTTTTATCGGATAGCTCGACAACAGAAGATCGTGCCATAAGACTAAGGCAATTGTTTCAACTGGTCTACGAGGAAATGACCAATGTGGATAAAATCATATTTCCAACACTTTTTTCCAGAATAGCTTACGCATCGAATACCTATAAATTTGAAAGGGATCTTAAATACTGGGCACATTACTATAGGCGATTAATTGAAAACACCAATCAACAGAGTTTTGAAGATGAAATCAAATTGGCCTCCTATGTATTAGTTCATACGTTTAAGAAATTATCTAATGAAAGTCTTCCAGATGATTTAATACATTGTCTACCTAAGAAATTACCATTCAATAAAAGGTCCGAAGAAATAGTTTCTTTTTATTCTTTGATGTCGGGAATGGTGGTTGAAGTAGATTTTGAAGATTCGACATTTACCTTCATTGATCAAGATAGGTATGAAAATACGATGCAGGTACGCTTTAACGTCGCCCATAAAAATGAGCACTTCAATGGAAATATTTCGGCGCTCAAAAATGTAGTGAGTTTACCTCTGAGTGTTAATCTTTTAGATGTGGAAGTGGATAAAGAAGGTTTTTTGATTCCTAGTGCTTTTGTATTTGAACCAGATTATTTAGTGGATGTTACGGCTGTTGCCGAATGTTTTTCTAATTATAAATACGGAGTGATAAATCATTTGGTTAGAAAGTTTTTACCGAAGCAAGTATCTAAATATTTGATTCTTGGGAATGTAGCCAACTTCCTTTTAGATGATTTGATCGTTCGTGGTCAAAGAGATTTTGAAGAGATCGTTCAAGAGTTGCTCAAACTGAGTCCGCTTCAATTTGCAGTTTTGTCGGATTCAGAAGTGATAGAAATTGTACACAGTGCGAGAACGCATTATGCTAACCTGATGGATGTTATTCTAACTGATTTTGAACAATTGGGGATTAATACATCAGATGTGTTTTTAGAGTCTTCTTTTTATTCTAGAAAATATGGATTACAAGGAAGGTTGGATTTATTCCACTTCAGTGAGCATGAAAACAAAGCAGATATTATAGAATTGAAAAGCGGTAAAGCGTATATGGCCAATGTTTATGGCTTAGCACAAACACATTATATCCAAACACTCTTGTATGATTTGATGATCCAGTCCGTTTATCAAAATTCGGTCAAACCATCCAACTATATTCTATATTCTGGTGAAAAGAAAAATCACCTTCGATA
>JAHDGD010000121.1:8994-10214 GCA_020627825.1 Saprospiraceae bacterium | reverse complement strand
AAGGAGAAGGAAGAAAGATTTGCCATCCTGAATAGTCTGGAAGTTAAGGATATCCAAAACATAAGTGAAGGAGAAATAACATTGGACTTTAGTCCTAAAACTAATCGCCTAGCCAATTTTAGAATAGGGGATATCTGCGTTCTGTACCCATTCAGTGAAAAAAGAGAGGCTGTGTTGAGGGATCAAATTTTTAAAGCTTCGATTTTAGAACTTCATCCAGAATCAGTGAAATTACGATTGAGAAGTAAGCAAATTCACCAAAGAGTTTTTGAAAAAACAAAACGTTGGAATATCGAACCAGATATGTTGGATAGCAGCTTCAATCATTACTACAAAAATTTATTCCAATTTGCTTCTGCCGAACCACGAAAACGGGCCTTGGTTTTAGGACAAATAGCTCCAAGTGAAATCGATGCTGAAGAACTTGAATTGTCATCAGAATTGAGCGAGGAACAAGCTCAGGTTTTATCTAGAATGGTTCAATGTGAGGATTATTTTCTCCTTTGGGGTCCACCCGGAACAGGTAAAACAAGTGTTGTCTTAAAGCACTTTATAAGTCACCTTTACGAGCATTCCGAAGAAAATGTACTCATTCTAGCTTACACCAATAGAGCCGTCGATGAAATTTGTTCAGCATTAAATTCTATTGATCCAGATTTTAAAAACAACTACCTCCGCTTAGGCTCGAAGTATAGCGTTGACCCCAACTATAAAGATCAGTTGATTGATGCGAAGATTAAGGAACTTAAAACTAGAAAGTCGATACGGACATTATTCAATTCGAATAGGATTTATGTTTCAACGGTTTCTTCTATTCTTGGAAGGACCGAATTGTTTGATTTGATATCATTTGATACCGTAGTTATTGACGAAGCATCACAGATCATTGAACCGATGATCAATGGTTTAATTACTCGCTTCCATCGTTTTGTCATGATTGGGGATCATAAACAATTGCCAGCGGTGGTTGTCCAAACCGAAGAAAAAACAGAAGTAAAAACGGATAACTTAAAACAAATAGGTCTTCAAAATTATCGGGATTCTTTATTTGAAAGACTATACCTCAGAGCTTTAGACCAAAATTGGATTCATGCCATTGGTCAGTTAAGTGCTCAAGGTAGAATGCATCAGGAAATCATGAAATTTCCAAATCAAGAATTCTATCAAGGCTCCTTGAAGTGTTTCGAAAACATACCTCGTTTATTTGAACCCCTGATTTC
>JAHDGD010000121.1:7258-8894 GCA_020627825.1 Saprospiraceae bacterium | reverse complement strand
TATTCGAATTGATACGGTAGAGAGATTTCAAGGAGCTGCTAAAGATGTTATCATACTTTCACTGTGTACAAATAGTTTGAAAAGATTAAACGCCAGTTCATCGAATAACAAAGGAGGCGTGGATCGTAAATTAAATGTAGCCTTAACTAGGGCAAGAAATCAACTGTTTATTTTAGGAAATGAACAAATTTTAACAAAGAGCCCCTTGCACGCACGACTTTTGAAAAGTGCTAAAAAACTAGAGATTTAGGCAAACATAATAGGCATAGTTTATATATGATGCTACAAAATGCGCCTAGAAGACATTTTAACTTAAAATGAACTGAATTTTAAGTAGTTATGGCAATACTTTTTCTTTATAATCTAGAACATTCAGTATTTTCAATCGCAATTTTATTTTGACAAATACTAAAATCATTTAATACTTATTTCTTATGAAAAAATTTTACAATTTATTCTTCACGATGCTAATGGTATTCAGTGTTGTGAATTTATTTGGCCAATCAAATAGAATGGTCTTAATCGAAGAAGGAACTCAAGCTTCTTGCGGTCCATGTGCTGGACAAAATCCGGGTTTAGATGCATTAATTGATGCAAACGTTGGTAAGGCTATTTTAATTAGATACCAAGTAAGTTGGCCAGGATTTGACCAAATGAATTTGGATAATCCACAGGAGCCTATGGATAGAGTTCAGACTTATTATGGAATTGGTGGTGTGCCAACTGCTCGATTAAGTGGAATGGACTTCGCTAACGATTGTGGTGCATGGGATGGAGCTCCAGCATGTATTGATCAATCGGAAGTTGATGAAATCGCTAATCAAATGTCTGAATTTGATATCGATATCACTTCAGCAGAATATGATTATGGAAATCATACTGTTAGAGTTTCGGGTACAGTAACTGCTACAACTGCTGCAACTGGAAACTTTGTTTTAAGAATTTCTGCTTTAGAAAAAGAAATTTCTGCAGAGCAAGCTCCAGGTGGTACTAACGGTGAAACTCATTACCGTCATGTACACAAAAAGTTTGTAAACAACAGTTCTGCTGGAACAACGATGTCTGCATCATGGGCTATGGGTGATGTTTACGAATTTAATTATGAAGTTGAAATGGGAACAATTCCTGTTTATAATCCAGGCGATATGGAGATAGTTGCATTCGTACAGGATGATAACACGAAGTTTGTTCACCAAGCTGCATTGGTTGATGCACCGGTAACAAATATTCCTTTTGCAAATAACAGTGCATTATTAGATGTTTCTGGACCAACAGTTGTATGTAGTGGTACACAAACTGTAAGCCCAGTGATCAGAGTAGAGAATCAAGGTTCTGCTACTATGACTTCTGCTGATATTGTTTACTCTGTAAATAACGGAGCTGAGCAAACAATGAATTGGACTGGATCTTTAAGTTCATTTGAATCTGCAAACGTAACACTTGATCCAATTACGTTTGAAGCTGATTTAGCGAACACTGTTTCTGTTCTTGTAACAAATGTTAACGGTGGTGATGACGAAGATGTAACAAACAATGATGGTGGATACACATTATTAGGTTCTCAATTAGAAGGAATCGGTACTGACTTAACATTGACTATTCAATTGGATGCTTATCCTACAGAAACTTCTTGGGA
>JAHDGD010000121.1:3533-7158 GCA_020627825.1 Saprospiraceae bacterium | reverse complement strand
AAGCTTTAGCTTCTTTAAGTGTATTCCCTAATCCAACAAGCACAGATATTAATGTTGCTTTTGACTTGGATCAAGCTTCTAACGTAAGATTTGAATTGTTCAATATCTTAGGTGAAAGAGTAATGGTTAAAAATGCACAAGACTATATTGGTTCAAACCAAGTTTCATTTGATACTGCTCAATTAGGAACGGGCATCTATACTTTAACAATGGATGTTGAAGGTCAAGTTGTTTCAACTAAAGTTTCTGTAATTAAGTAATTACTTACAGTCTACATATAAAAAAGAGGCTATTTCATTTGAAATAGCCTCTTTTTTAATGCCTATTTTTAAACTCAGTTCATTTATCGAACTACATTAAATTGTTTTGCGATTCTATTTAAGCCATTAACCTTAACAGTTACAGAATAAGTACCACTAACATAATTTTGAATATCTAACTGTAAAACATCACTAGTGATTTCTGAAATCCTTTGACTTTCCATCACTTTACCCAATCTGTCGTAAACAGCTACAAAAGCAGATTTTCCCATATGTTCTTTTAAATCAACATTTAAAATATCGCTTGTCGGGTTTGGGAAAATACTAATGCTATTAACATCAGCTTTTTTGTCTAAGCTTCTTTTCGATGATTTAAGTTCTGGGGCAATTTTAGCAATGCTTTGCGTATTAAGTACTTCGCCTTTGATCGTAAGATAAGTAGTGCTTGGGTTCGTATTAGCTACGATGGTTACTCTTTTGTTCTGAATACCTTTCTTTCCTTTAGAGTTGAACTGAACTAAAAATTGACCTGTTTCTCCAGGCATAATAGGTTCTTTTGGAAATTCAGGAACGGTACATCCACAAGATCCTTTAGCACTTTTTATGATTAATGGTTCGTCTCCTGTATTGGTAAATTCAAACACATTTTGAATACTCTCCCCTTGGATAATTTGTCCAAAAATAAATTCTGGTTCGTCAAAGCTCATTTCTGTTTGAGGAACTTCAATAGTCTTTGTCTCATCCTGAGCCACCAAGCCAAAGGTAAATAGACAGCAAATAGATAGGAATAAATACTTTTTCATCTTATTTAAATTTTATGATTTAATCTAAACTCATTACAAAGAAAAGGCACCGATCAGGTGTTTTTTTTTAATGAGCTGTTAACGATATCATAATTGTTGATGCTGAAAGTACAATTTTTGACACATCTATAAAATGAAACTGAAGTTATTTAAGTTGAGTAAGAGCGTCTTTGTAGTCATATTGTAAGTCCTCATGCAGCTTAGCAATAGATTTGTGAATCTTTTCAATTTGTCGATCATAAATGTTTTTAAGCACCTTACTTCGGTGGGTAGGTATTTGGCTATCAATCATTAATTGACAATAGTACAATCTAATTTGCGTCTCTGTTTCTTTGTTTCCAGAATACCGAATATGCTTATCTATGTGTTTTATGATTCTCCGCAATCCTTTCTTCGTTCTATAGAATGTGGATCTATTTAATTGATTAAACAGTTCTTCCATTTCTTCTTTCAGATTAGAAATGTAGTAATCTTCGTTTTCTGATTCGAAGAGCAAGTAGCTCAATAATTCCTTGTTTTCCAACTTAAATCGTCCGAGTCTTAAACAAAGCTTCTTTAAGCGTTGGGGATGATAGGTTTCTAGTTCCTTTTTTATTTCATGAAGCGTAGCTGCTTTCATATGTCTTTATTCAATTCTTGCAGGATTAAAAAATTATAATCCTTCACAACGGACTTTAAAAATGCTTCAGAACTTTCTTTCCGAGTTACTCCTAATACACCTTCTATTTTTAAAGCAGTTTCTTTAATTAATTGAAAGCGTAAGGCTGACTTGTTATTGAGTACTTCTTTAATGGTCGCGATATCATTACTTTCTAATTCAAGAACGCTAGGATATGAAACCTCATAGTTTTCTTCGACCGGAGTATAAGCCGTTTGTTCCAATAATACATCAGGTCTTATTTTAATCACCGTGGTATTGGCTACGATGTCACCTAATCTTTGACCCTTTTCACCCATTACAATAACCACAATAGCAATAATCGGTGGAAGTATCTGGAAATCTACAATCCTAAAGAGCCATCTCTGTAAATACATGCCTGTTGTAACAGGATCACCATTCATAGAAACAACCTTAATGTTGAGCGCTTGTTTTCCAGGTGTTTGCCCTTCCTGAAATTTTTCAAATAAGAATGAGTAAAAAACGAATGGTATAAGAAAAGGGATAGAGATGTACACCTGTGAACCTCGATGCGGCCATTCAGAAATGATGAAAATGAAAATCAGAAAATAAGCAACCTTAATAAATCCATCGATAAAATAAGCACCTATTCTAGCGCCAACACTCGCTGTTTCATACTGAATTTCTACGTTTTGCGCAGTTGTTATCCTTAAGATATCGCCCATGCTGTAATGTTAGCAAATCTTTTTTTATTTTCAAATATCGATGAGCCTCAGACGTTAATATTATAGATTGAGAGAAGTATACTTTATACGTAAAAATGAAAAGGCTTGGAAGTCCCTGGAAAGGGCTTTACAAGGGACAACTACTTTAAACCCAGATGAATTGGCAGATTGTTATGTTCAGGTGACAGATGATTTGTCTTATGCTCGAACCTTTTATCCGGAAAGTAATGTGGTTCAATATTTAAATGGACTTGCCTTAAAAGTTCATCAGCAGATTTACAAAAATAAAAGAGAGAAGAAGAATCGTTTTATTCACTTTTGGCAAAACGAAGTTCCAGAGGCAATTTTGCAGAGTCATAAAGAAATTGGTTATGCGCTGTTGATCTTTCTCGTCTCGATCGCGATTGGAATTTTTTCATCCTACATGGATCCAGACTATGTTCGTTTAATCCTTGGCGACTATTATGTTAATATGACCTTGGAAAATATAAAAGAAGGAGATCCTATGGCTGTTTATAAAAGTAGTTCAAAAGGATCTATGCTTTTCGGAATTGCTTCCAATAATATTCGGGTTTCTTTTTTAGCCTATGTAGTAGGATTCCTAGGATCCATTCCCTCAGCGCTCATACTGTTGTATAATGGTGTAATGGTCGGGGCATTTCAGTATTTTTTTATTTCTAAAGGAATGTTTTGGATTTCGTTTTCTACCATTTTTATACATGGAGCATTAGAGTTGTCTATCATTGTGATTATGGGTGGTGCTGGATTGGTGATTGGAAATAGTTTACTATTCCCGGGTACCTACGGTCGTCGAGTAAGTTTATTAAGGGGGGCTAAACGAAGCCTAAAAATTGTGATGGGTTCAGTTCCAGTAGTGATACTCGCTGCCATCATTGAAAGTTATATCACTCGTCACTATCAAGAAATGGGTAGTTTTTTGAGAGCAACAGTGATCATTCTGTCTTTTGCATATATCATTTGGTATTATTATTTATACCCTAAACAGTTAGCTAAAAATGGGAAGATTAGCCGAGTTCCATCTTAATCAAAAACGAAGTATGGGTCGGTTGCTTGGAGATGCATTTAAATCGATCAAAATGCATTTCGGTAATATCCTTTACGCTTATTTTATTTGGGTTGCCCCAATATTTGTTGTAGGAGTCGTTTTCTATGTTTTTCTATTTCCAAATATTATTCAAAATGGATTTGTTCCCATCG
>JAHDGD010000121.1:0-3433 GCA_020627825.1 Saprospiraceae bacterium | reverse complement strand
ATTAGTTTTGATTCATATCGCTTTTTTTGTTCTGCTCATCATTAGCTTGTTTTTTATAGGAGGACCATTATTAATTTTCCCTTATGTACGATTAAGAGAAAACTTAGGAGTATTCGCAGGATTGAAAAGGTCTTTTGAGCTGATTGAAAATGAACGAATTGAAACGTTTTTCGTACTGGTATTGTCTTATTTCATCACGAATATGTGTGCCGCAGTATTTGCTATTCCGCTTTATATATTTTTGTTTATTGGTGCCCTTTCGGCTGTTTCATCTTCTTCGGTTTCTCAGAGCCCTTTTTGGATAAGCTTGACTTTTTTAATTAGTATAGCAGGAACGATATTTTGTCAATCGTATTTATGGCAGACGATGGTCCTTAAATATTACGATTTAGTGGAGAGAAGAGATAATACAGGTTTACTAGATAAAATAGGTTCAATTGGTAAAAAGAAGGAATCAAGCTTTGACAATGAAGGAGAATTTTAAATGAGAAGAGGATTTATAAGCATATTGATTTTATTATTTACACTGAGTTGTGTGGCTCAACTAGAACGTGATACTAGTTTTTTTGAAGCGCCCGAATGGGTTGTGGACCAAAGGACTTTTGATGAAAGTAAAATTCTCGAATACAAAAAAGAAGAACGATTCAACTATGTAAATAATCCAGAATATGAGGATAATTTTTTCCAAAGACTTCGTAAGAGGTTTTTAAAATGGTTAACTCAAGATGTGGATGGAGAAGGGGCTGAACTAATCATGAGAATCCTCTATTATGGTATCATGATCCTGGGAATCTTCTTGATGATTAGATTCTTTATTAAGAGTCAAAGTGGAAGATTCTTTGATAAGAAAGTAGAGGATTTCGAAGAAATAAATGTAGAGGATATTAATGATAAGACACCCATAGACCAGATCAATCAGATGCTACTGAATGCCATAGAGGCCAATAATTATCGGGTTGCCGTCAGATTGCTCTTCTTAAGGTCTTTGAAGTTATTGGATGATAAAAGCTTGATCAGATGGAAAGATGGAAAAACAAATCACGATTATATCAATGAACTAAAAAACAAAAACCTCAAGGATCATTTTTCTAGCTGTACTCGAACATTTGAATATGTATGGTATGGTGAATTTGATTTAGAAGATAAAACTGAATTCGATGAGATTTTTCAACAGTTTGAAACACTGCAAAACAAAATCAAATTGAATGTGGACTAAGAAAAGATTAATTGTCATTCTGGGAATTTATATTTTGATATTCTTCCTTTTGTCTTGGCTCATGCCACGCGAACATAATTGGATGCCCAGTTTTAGTCAGAAATATGATTGGCCTTTTGGAAACTATATTTTGTTTAATGAACTAGAATCTATTTTTCCTGATTCGGAAATTGAGGTAGCAGAAAAGCTATTGTATAATCTAAGTGAGGAAAGAAGTTTTACTCAAACCAATTATCTGGTCATTTCAGAATCTTATCGGATTGATTCAATAGAGTATAATACCTTAATTGATTATGTAGGAAAAGGAAATCATGCTATGCTCATTGCAAAGAGCATCGATTCTAAAATAATGGATACTTTAAATATAAAAATTACCGATGATTATGCTTTTGATTTTAGCAACATAAGTGCGGTGAATGCCCTTCAAGTGGATGTTGACTTTTATGATAATAAAATGAAAGGGGATTCAAGCTACTCTATAAAAGTCAGCCGCAATATTAAAAGATTCGAAATCAAAAATGACACCATCAACAAAACGAATCCTCAGAAATTGGCTTGGAGCGATCATGATGAGCACCATTCTTTTGTGAGAATTCCCTTTGGTGAAGGATGCTTTTATCTGCATTCCATGCCATACGTATTTACAAATTATCACATGGTTCATGAAAACACTTCAGAATATATCAGTAAGTGTCTGTCATATCTGCCCAATCAAACTTTACTCTGGGACGAATATCATAAACCCACAAGAGCCTTGGAAAAGAAATCTATTCTCCATGTGTTCTTGGATGACAGAGCTATGAAATGGGCTTATTGGATTGGATTGGGATCCTTGATTTTATTTATCATTTTTAATGCTAAAAGAAGACAACGAATCATACCTGTCTTAGAAGAGAAAAAGAATGAAAGTGCAGATTTTGTGCGGACAGTCGGGGCACTGTATTATAACAATGCTGATCATCTAGATATCGGCTTAAAGAAAATCAAAATATTACGAGAATACTTAACTCGAAAATATCATATGGCAGATATTTCTTTTTTGGAAGATGATATCAAAACCGTCGTCAATAAAACAACTCATACGGAATCATTTGTCAAGGAATTATTTCAAGAGATTAAAGTATTTGAACAAAGAAGGATAGCAAGCGAAGAGCAATTAACTTCTTTAGTTAAATTGATCAATGAATTTTATAAAGCATCATAAATGAAAAATTATGTTTGAAGATAGATTAGATTTAAATCCTGCGAGAGAAGGAGTTGAAAGATTAAAAACTGAGATACGTAAGATCATTGTCGGACAGGATAAAATGATCGAATTACTCGTGGCTGCAATACTGTCCAATGGCCATGTTCTCATCGAAGGGTTTCCGGGTTTGGCAAAAACCTTAACTGCTAAGATATTGTCTAGAACCATTTCCTCTGACTTCAAGAGAATTCAATTTACTCCGGATATGATGCCTTCTGATGTTATCGGAACATCCATATTCAATTTTAAAACATCAGATTTTGAATATCGAAAAGGACCCATATTTACTAATCTAGTATTGATCGATGAAATCAATCGAGCTCCAGCCAAAACTCAAGCTGCTTTGTTTGAAGTCATGGAAGAAAGACAGATCACCAATGAGGGCAAGAAATATTCAATGGACACTCCTTTCATGATTGTTGCTACACAGAATCCAATAGATTTGGAAGGAACATATCGATTGCCAGAGGCGCAAATGGATCGATTTCTTTTTAAGATCAACGTGGATTACCCAAATCTAACGGAGGAGGTGCAAATTTTGAATGGAATCCATCATGGTACTAATAATAATGACTTGACTCAAATCAATGCTGTTTTTTCGGAAAAGGAAATCGTGGAATATCAACAATTGGCGTCTAAAATTCACGTGGAAGAAAACTTAATTGAGTACATCGCTCAGATTATTCAAAATACCCGTTTGCATAAGGACATATCCATAGGTGCATCACCAAGAGCTTCTATTGCCTTGTTAAGAAGTTCCAAAGCGATGGCATTAATGAGAGGCCGAGATTTTGTAACACCCGACGATATAGTAGATGTAACCGTACCCGTCATTAATCACAGAATTACCATTAGTCCAGAAAAGGAAATGGAAGGTACCACTGCAGAAACGATTATTAATAACCTGGTGAATGCCATAGAAATTCCTAGATAGTGAGGTTTGGGTGGCATAGCATATTTTTAAGCAAACG
>JAHDGD010000120.1:3894-13135 GCA_020627825.1 Saprospiraceae bacterium | reverse complement strand
AAGTACTTCAAGACCATTACGAATTGTGTTCAATGACCTTTAGGAATTATATGTAAAGTACCATTTAAATTATTTACTGTGAATTTGTTCATTTTGGTTACTTTGATTTCTTGCTCTGCTACGTTATGTCAAGATGATCAACGACTTATGATAAAAGTTGAGCTGTAGTGATGAGTTGATGTTTCTGTTTGCATTGCTTGGTCTAGATATAAATTAAGTTCAGTTTATCACACTACTAAAACTCTAAACTCTTCTTAAAATATGTGATTTATTTTACATGAAATTTCGGATTAGTTTATGCAATATTTCAATTTTATCAGCAGAACTCACTTATTAGTAATTGATTGATGTCTAATAATCTATTTAAAATCTAAATGTTCTTGCATATAGCTCCATTTAGATTTTTTACAGTTCATCCGATTAGTTATGTAAAGGTTTTAGATGAATATGAGACATGAATCACCCTTCCTTCATTAGTAGTCTTTTTAATTTTATTACATTTCTCTTATATTGTAGCACAATTATCATCTTAATATTGTATTTGTTCGTTTTGAAAACTCTTTTAGATACTTAGGATCGGAGAAGAATCAAGCTAGGAGATGTAAAGTTTGAAAAAATTATTTAACATGAAATTTTTGCTTTCTTTTTTATTTTGTTTTAGTGTATATTGTTTGGTTGATGCTCAACCTACGCCTATTGTTTCAAATATTGTAAATCCAAGTGGATTGTGTAAAGATGCTGATACGTTATACTTTACCTCTTTTACTGAAGGAACAATAAATCAGAAAGTTATTACAGAATCAACTACTTCTTATATAACAATTGCAGATGGTTTTACCGATCCTTTCGGATTACATAAAAAAGATAGCTTATTATTTGTTGGACATCGATTTGGAATTAGTCAAATTAACTTGTCAAATGATCAATTCGAGATCATTGAGATCCTTGAGAATGTTAATATTTCCGATATTGAAATTGTAGACTCGTATGTATATTATTCAGCATGGGGCATCTATGATGAAATTTGGAGAATTGATTTATTTACTGGCGAGAAGGAAGTAGTTTCAGAAGGCTATAAAACTCCGACTGGTTTAGTTTATTGGAATAATTTACTTTTTGTAGCCGATAATGAAGGAAATAAAATTTATAAGATAGATTTAAATTCTGATGATTTTGAAACTACTATTTTTTATCAAATGCCATCACCCAATCATTTAACCGTAGATGGAGACACTTTGTATATTGGTCAATTTGCACAAGGAACTATTTCTAAAATAAATTTAGCTGATGAGAATCCGTTATTAGAATTAGTAATTGATCATGGAAGTGAAGTTACAGGTATTTCAGCTCAAGGAGAAAAGATTTATTTTTCTGCCTATACTGATTTTACAATTAATAAGTATTGCCCTGAAGTAATTTCTTCCATACATCAGAATCAAGTTGTACCTTTTTCTCTTTATCCCAATCCTTCAACTGACATGTTGAAATCTAATCAGTTTTATAGGAATAGTCCATATCTCATAATGGATATGCAGGGAAAAGTGATGCAAAAAGGTCTTTTTCAACATAAAAAAGTAGACATTCAAACATTACCTTCAAACACCTATATCATTTATTTGCAAAAAGAGCAGTTGTATGCAAAGTTTGTGAAGATATAATTTTTGTTATACTATATGGGGGTTAAAGCAATCGATAAGCGTACTTAATCATCCCTTTGTCGATTTAGAGCCGAAATCAGTTCGTATGCTTATCATTTTACTGCTTCCATGTAAATGCTGAAGTCCAAATGAATAGCCTAAAACAAAGCGCTTTATTTTGAATTCAATACCTCCATTAAATCCGGTGAAACCTCGAAGATTATTAACAGACATTTCTTGTCTAAGCATATGATTATAAGCAAATCTCAATTTCAGATTCTCTTTTTTACCTAAAAGAAATTCACCGCCAAAGTTTAAATGGCGAAAAACATTATCAGCAAATATGGCAAAAGAAGAAGGTCCTGTATCTTCTCCAAGAAGATTAGAAGAAACTAGATTTGGGTCTTCATAACGTACATCCCATTTGTATAAATGATGCGCAGTTACATGATATCGAAAAGGAAGGTATTTAAGTTTTTTTGAAAATCCTAATTGTACATCAAATGGAAGAACACCAGGATTGTTTGTATAATCCTTGATCACGAAACCAATATTTTTTACTGTCAAGCCCAAACTCGCTTGCTTTTCTGTTAACTCGTAAACTCCTCCTATATCCCATGCTATTCCTGTCGCAATATAGGTCTCATATTGTGAATAGATCATCTTCGTATTCACTCCCATATGAAATCGTTCATTTAAGGCTCTGCTTGCACTGATGACTAAGGCATAATCCGCTGCACTAAAGTCCCCTCTTCGATTTCCCCATTCATCAGCTCCACTAAATGTGCCATAATCTGTAAATTGCAACCCAACTCCCCAATTTATTTTTTTCTTCTTCCATTGATCTCCATACCCTACATATCCTGATCGTATTCCACTGACATTAAATAATAAATTAAAATTTGCAATTCGATTCATGTCCTCATTCAATAGACCTGGATTCTGAAGACTTGTTGATAGGTCGTTAGTAGGAAGTGCAATCATTGACCCACCTAAACTATGTCCATAGGAACTTGGTGTTACATTAAGGAAATTAAAAGTTGAGGCCCCACCTTGTTGCGCCTGTGCCAGGATAGGCAAAATAGCCAATAATAAGATTCGTATACTATTCGTCATATTCCAATTTCGGTTTGATATCACCTACTCCTTTTTTCCATATAGTCTGACAAATATAATCTCCCATATACGTTATGCAATCCATCTTTTGGATCAATTCACCCTGATTGTCATACTCCAGTAATAAACCAATCTCATTCGGACCATTAATAAATTGACCTTTCCAGTGAACCTGACCATTTTTATAGTATTCTTCAAATGGACCATTCTCTTCATTATTTTGTATAGTAACTTTTTCATGTAACTCTCCTGTATCATAATATACATAGAAAATAGAATCCAAATTTCCATTGTTAAAATTACCTTTGGTATGAATATTTCCATTTTCATGATAGGTGTATTCAGGTCCATGATATTCACCTTCCCTATAGGTTTCTAGTATTTTAAGACGTCCTTTTTCATCGTAAATCTTTCGTTCTCCGTGTAATTTATTGTCTTTATAAAAGGTTTTGCTAATCGTGTCCCCTTCCAGTGTCAGTTCGACATATTCCCCTTGTTTCAATGAATCTTTATCGATATAATATATCTCTTTATTGTAATCTGTTTCTGTACTTATTTTTGATAATGAATTAGATTCACAGGATGCGAAAAAAAAGAAATAAAGGACTGTGTTGAGGTATAGTAATTGCTTCATAATGACATTAGAACGAATAAATAATCGCTCTAGTATACAATTACTTTTTCTGTAACAAAACATCTGTAAAATATTCTTTTTTGTCTTTAAAGAATCGTATTACGTCAAGACCATTGGAAGTACAAAGGGTTTTAATTTCATTTTCTGTATACTTTCTAGACAACTCGGTATAAATAACCTCATTATTTTGAAATTGAAAATTCATTTTCAATTCTTCTATCCAAACTTCTTGTGTCTTCAATGAGATTAAGAAAGAATTAACTTCCCCATTTTTTGGGTTGTAAAACGAATAAAAATCCCAGTATTCCATATTGAAATTTCCTCCAAGTTCTCTATTGATTCGTTCTAGTAAATTCAAATTAAATGCACGAGTTATTCCTTTAGCATCATTGTATGCTTTTGCAATAATATTGGGATTTTTTTGTAAATCAACTCCTATTAATACGGTATCCCCTTTAGATAGAGAACTACTGATATTCCCTAACAGTTGGCTTGCATCATCCATGCTATAATTTCCTATGTTTGAACCCAAAAACAGAACCATATTTGGGCGATTATTTTGTTTTAAGGAATCGAGCATATCAAAATAATCCCCTGTCATAGGCTTTATGTCAATTTTGCCCAATGATCTTTCTACATTATCAATCAGCATATCGTTTGCCTCTTGAGAAATATCAATTGGGATATACGTGAAGTTTATGTCAGATGAAACGAGATAACGCAAGTACTCTATTGTTTTCTTTCCATCTCCCGCACCCAATTCCACTATGTTAAAATGATTTTGAAAAGGCGATTGCTTATGAATATCAGCCGCTTGCTGGGAAAGAATCTCATATTCAGCACCAGTCAAATAATATTCATCCAATCCCATTATCTTTTTAAATAACTGACTGCCTTTATCGTCATAAAAGTACCGACTTGACAAGTGTTTACTTTTGGACGAAAGTCCCTTCTTTACTGATTTTGCAAATGCTTCTTTACTCATATTCCTTGTTTTCAGCTAATCGAATTCCTGTAAATTGCCATCTGTGATGAGGGTGAAAAAAATTTCGATATGTTTTTCTGCTATGTCCTGGCGATGTTCCCACTGATGCGCCACGAAGAACCATTTGATTGACCATAAATTTCCCATTGTATTCTCCTATAGCTCCTTCTTCTTTTTGAAATCCTGGATAAGGTAGGTAAGCACTATTTGTCCATTCCCATCGGGTGCCCCAGTTAAATTGATCAGAAGCAACTTCCCACTCGGCCTCTGTCAACAATCGTTTGCCCGACCATTCAGCAAAAGCAAAGGCTTCATAAAAACTTATATGCGATAGTATCGCATTCTTATTTACTTTCTTTAATCCTCCCAATGTATAATACATCCACTGACCTTCTATCTTATGCCAATACAAGGGAGACCTGATTGTTTCTTTTTGTACCCATGACCATCCTTCATCATGCCACAATTCTGCTTTTAGATATCCACCATCCTCCATAAAAGATAAGAATTCACCATTGGTGACAAGTGCCTTCGAAACTGAAAATGAATGAATATACTGTTTATGTCGTCCTAATTCATTGTCATAACAAAATCCATCACCTTCGAAGCCAATGTTATAAATTCCTTCTTTGATGGTTGCAAAGCCCTTTTCTTTATTCGTTGTTTCTGTTGGGAAATAACCTGGTTTATAGATCGGAAAAATCGGGTTATGTCCAAAGGTATGTTTGAGGTCAGTAAGTAACAATTCTTGATGTTGTTGTTCGTGGTTCAAGCCCAAAATCAAAATGTCTTTTGCTTCGTTCGTAAAATGAGGACCTTTGATAAACTCCTGAACACTTTCATTTATGTGAGTTCGATACGAAAATACTTGTTCTACCGTAGGACGTGTAATACTTCCTCTGTTTTCACGCATGATACGGTTTCCTAATGCATTGTAATAACTATTGAATAGGAATGAAAACTCAGGGTGAAATTCGGTATAATCGGGGAGGAATCGCTTTAGTAGCAATTCTTCAA
Source organism: Saprospiraceae bacterium (assembly GCA_020627825.1). Taxonomy (GTDB): domain Bacteria; phylum Bacteroidota; class Bacteroidia; order Chitinophagales; family Saprospiraceae; genus JAHDFB01. The sequence continues at coordinate 7,746 of JAHDGD010000120.1, read as the reverse complement.
AGAACCAACTGGTATGTGCTATGTGCCACTTAGGAGGACTAGCAAAATGAACAGGTTGAGGAATATAATCTTCTACTTGCAAAGGGTTACACAGGAATTCCGTGTATGTTCTTACTTCCATGAAGGCTTCAACAAGATGGTCCGTATTTTCTTTTGTAGTTAGTTGTTCCATAATCCTATATCTTTCCGTGAAACGTCACAATGAAATAATTTGTTCAAGTTTTCGAATCTGTGATACAATTATTTAAATTTAGCTTTTAAAATGGTATAATATAAGATCATCTTGGTGAATCAACTATTAAAAGCCCGACATTAATCGCGATAAAATTGAAACCATGCGTAAATCATTTACATTATTCTCCATAGTTGCTATAGCAGCTGTTGTTGCTTTAAGTTTATTTATTCATCCATGGTTTTGGTGGTCTTTTTTACTCATAGGACCCATTGTTTTATTGGGGCTATATGATATGTCACAATCAAAGCATGCCATTATGCGAAATTTTCCTTTAGTGGGAAGGACACGTTATATGGCAGAGTGGCTAAGGCCAAAAGTCTATCAATATTTTGTGGAGCCTGATTACGAAGGAAGGCCTATTTCTAGAATATTTCGAAACATCATTTACCAGCGGGCGAAAAACATAACGGACACTACACCTTTCGGAACTCAAATAGATACCTATGCAGAAGGATATGAATGGATGAATCATTCGATTGCACCTATCGATCCACACACTCTTCATCAAGATCCAAGGGTAGAGATCGGTGGACCTGATTGTAAACAACCCTATTCGTGTTCACTTTTCAATGTTTCCGCGATGAGCTTTGGGTCATTATCAAAAAATGCGGTGATGGCATTGAATGGAGGAGCTGCGATAGGTAATTTTGCTCACAATACTGGGGAAGGAGGAATAAGTCCGTATCATAACAAGTTTAATGGTGATCTTATTTATCAGATCGGAACTGGGTATTTTGGATGTCGAAATAACGAAGGAAGATTTGATGATGAGTTATACAGAGAAAGAACAGCACCTGATAATGTAAAGATGATTGAATTGAAGTTGAGTCAAGGGGCGAAACCAGGTCATGGTGGTATATTGCCAGCTAAGAAGGCAACACCTGAAATTGCTAAAATTCGAAACATTGAACCTCATAAAGCTGTGCATTCGCCTCCTTATCACAAGGAATTTAATACGCCAAAAGGGCTGTTGCAATTCATAAAGAAATTACGTGATTTATCTGGAGGTAAGCCAGTGGGATTCAAGCTTTGTATAGGGCATAAGGCAGAATTCTTATCCATTTGTAAAGCAATGATTGAAACAGGAATCAAACCTGATTTTATAGCGATAGATGGTGGGGAAGGAGGAACAGGAGCAGCGCCTGTAGAATTCTCGAATAGTGTGGGTATGCCATTTAAAGATGGACTTGCTTTTGCGTATAATGCATTAGAAGGATTCGGAATAAAAGAAGACATAAGATTAATAGCAAGTGGGAAAATTATTACAGGGTTTCATATTTTTAGAGCGATGGCACTAGGAGCTGATGCGTGTTATAGTGCGCGAGCTATGATGATGGCTGTGGGATGTATACAAGCATTAGAATGTAATCACAACACCTGTCCTACAGGTGTGGCAACTCAGAAAGAACATTTGGTAAAGGGGTTAGTTGTAGAAGATAAGAAACATAGAGTTGCGCACTATCATAAGGAAACGATCGAAAGTTTTGTAGAATTGATGGGAGCAAGCGGGATTGATGATCCCGATAAAATCAATAGATCACATATCTACAAGAGAATTGTCATGAATAGCAATATGAGATATGATGAAATCTATACCTATATCCCGAAAGGTTGTTTATTGAATGAAGAGACAATACCTGAAAATTGGAAATTTGATATGAGTTTATCAAGCACTGAAAAGTTCTTACTGGCTCAGCCATTAGAAAAGTATCACTTGTGATTTTATAAATAGTATTATATTTAAATCTATTGAACGTACCTTTATTCTGCAACCATGTTTTTTGCCATTGACATAATAAAAGTCTGACTAACTTGACCATTGTTTCTTGTTAAAACACTTCCTTTATCATCAAGAAAGAGCAGAGTTGGTAATTCATCAGCGCCATACATCAATTTTAGATTTGCTCCATTACCTTTTTCGATATCGACTTTGTAGTTGATGAAGTTTCGATTAAAATACGTGTAAACATCTCTTTTATTGAATACCTCTTCGTCGAGAATTTTGCAAGGCAGGCACCAATCGGCATGAAAATCTACAAAGACTTTTTTGTTCTGTGTACTTGCCATTTCAATCACTTCAGTAAGACTATGTTCCGTGTTAGAAAAGAATTGTATTTCGGTAACAGGTTGAACGGTTTTCTTTTTGGAAGTACAAGATAAAAGACTGAACATACATATGGACAGCAATAAAAGTACATTATGAATTTTGGGGATATTTATCATTCTTCATTTTTTTATAATAGTTGTAACGTTTGCGTACCATAGCCGCTTCTCTATATGCAAGCAAAAACCCTGCCGAACCATCAAGAATTCCCATTTTTAAAAGATACATTCTGAAAAATCGAAACGCTGGCCCAAATAAGATTTTAAAGATGGATACATTTTTACCCGTTTTGAGAAGATGTTCCGCGCCTAGTTTGGCATATTGATCAGTCTTTCTTAAGTGGTCTTGAGCAGTAGGATAAGAGTAGTGTAGAATTTTATGTTGTAATCTTTCAACTTGTATGTCATTATCCGTCCAGGATAAGTTTTCGTGAACTTCCCTTTCATCCCACTTTACATGTTCACTGTGATACAATCTCTTTTTATAACTGGGATACCATCCACTAAAGTATATCCATTTTCCACAATAATTAGTTAAGATATTTATGGCGTAAATTTTTTTGGGCTTTAAGCCCAAAGCGTTTATTTCTTTTATCAAGTCATCTGATAGTACTTCATCAGCATCAATTGATAAGATCCAAGGATGTTTTGCATATTGTGGACCAAGGTTTTTAGTAGGGCCATAGCCTTGCCATTGTACGGATATAACTTTTGCCCCTTTTTCAGCTGCTAAGCTAGCCGTAAGATCTGTGCTTTCTGAATCCAATACAATTACATCGTCACTAACTTTACTTAAAGCTTCAACACATCTACCTATGTTTTTCTCTTCATTTTTAGCGATGACGATTGCGGATATCATATCATACGAGCTCGGGCAATAAATGGTGGACTTTGAAGAGATGGTTTGTTATAAGTTATAGGTTCTCCTGTAATTTTATGAATAACATCACCGCCTGCTTCTTCCAGAATAATCTGACCAGCAGCAATATCCCATTCTTTTGTTTTTTCGTCGAACCTAGGATAAATATCAATTTCACCCGTTGTAATCGCAATCATTTTTAATATGCTGCCTTTAGAAACATATTGTGGATCTTTAAATTGATCGATATAAGCCTGTTGGTCATCACTTCTATGCGATCTTGAAACTCCGAATGTTAAGTGACGATCTGTAGCAGAAATAGATTTAACTTGAAGTGTTTTATGTTGTCCTTTTTCCTCAACATGTGCACCTTGTCCTTTAACGGCATAGTACAATCGATCTGCAACAGGTTCATATACGAAGCCAGCAACAGCTCTATGGTTCTCAATAAGAGCAATACATATGGCAAATTCACCATTTCTACTAATAAATTCTTTAGTGCCATCCAAGGGATCAACACACCACATTACAGGCATTTCTTTTCTTTCTTCAAAAGAAAGTATTTTATTTTCTTCACTTAAAATAGGATAAAGAGTTGACAGGTTTTTTAAACCCTCGTTTATCGCTTCATTGCTTCTGATGTCTGCTTTTGTAA
>JAHDGD010000120.1:0-3794 GCA_020627825.1 Saprospiraceae bacterium | reverse complement strand
AGGTTTTTTAAACCCTCGTTTATCGCTTCATTGCTTCTGATGTCTGCTTTTGTAATCGGGCTTTCATCTTTCTTATAATCAATAGAAGGATCTTGATGATTGTACTCATCCATTACTGCTTCTCCTGCTTTTCTTATCGTTGCTTTTATAGAATCAATATCAGCTGCTGTAATTAAATCCACTACTTATCTTTTAAAACGTAAATATCTTTGAAATCTCTTCCTTTTCCATTGAAATCCATTCCGTAACCAATAACGAACGGATCTTCAATATTAAAGCCAGCAAAGTTAACTTTTTCAATGATCTTAGGATTTTTATTCTTGACTAATAAACTGCAAATTTTTAAATCTCTTGGTTGATCTTGAATGATGTTGTTTAAAAAGTGTTCAAATGTATTTCCTGTATCGACAATATCTTCCACGATTAAGACACTTTTATCCTTCAAGTCCATATCTGAAGGGAGTTGAAAGCTAACATCCCCTGAAGTATTCATTCCCACATATGAACTTGATTTAACAAAGTACATATGAAGGGGGAAGTCAAGTATACGAATAAGATCAGCAGCAAAAAAGAATGCTCCATTCATCATGATTATAACATGTACTGGCTCAGCATAGGTATTCTCATAATACTCATTTATCTCATTACTCAACATTCGTATCCGCGCTTGAATATCTTGTTCACTTAGAAACAATTCAAATAACTTCCCTTCGATGGCAACTTCTTTCATAATTAAAATTTAACGTTATAAGCCATACCTATCAATTAAGTATACAATACTGGTCATTGCCGCTGCACCTAATTCAAGTTCTCTTTTGTTGACTGCTTCAAAAGTATCTGTTGAGGTATGATGATAATCAAAGTATCGTTGAGAATCTGGTCTCAATCCAATCAACAATCCTTTCTGACTTTTCAGCGGAGAAATATCAGCACCACTTCCACCTTTTGTAAAATATATTCCATAAGGTTCTAGTATAGGTGAAAAATCATAAAATGATTTAAATAGTTCATTAAAGACTTTTGCATCCGCATCACAACTGAAACCACGTGGTGAGAATCCTCCTGCATCAGATTCGATTGCCGCTAAATGAAACTCATTTTTTTCGTCACTTCTTTTGGCGTAAGCCAATCCACCACCTAATCCATTTTCTTCGTTCATAAATAATACACAACGTATCGTACGTTTTGGTTGATAGTTTAATCTTTTTAATGTTTGTAGAACCTGCATAGCTTGTACACAACCTGCACCATCATCATGTGCCCCTTCTCCTACATCCCAAGAGTCAAGATGACCACCAACAAGGATGATTTCATCTGGATATTCGCTTCCTTTTATTTCACCTATAACATTGTAGCTCATTTTTTTATCCAGCATATGTGAGGTATTACGCACATATACTTCAATTTCATCTTGAGTAAGAAGTCGACTTAAAAGATTAGCGGAATTGGTGCTAATAGCTAATGCTGGAATTTTTTTTATTCCTTCTTTGTATGCGCATGTTCCTGTGTGGGGATGATCATCGTTTTTAGTAGTTAATGAACGTACTAAAATGGCTACAGCTCCATATTCAGCTGCAACTGAAGCTCCGAATACTCGCTGATCTACCGCTCCACCATACGCTTCAAAAGTTCGAATAGCAGTAGGATCCATAGGACGATTGAAAAAGACTATTTTACCTTCAACTTTACGTCCAAGTTCACGTACTTCGTCAAGTGATTGAACTTCAATGACTTTTGCAGTGAGACCAAGCGGTCCTGTTCCTACTGTATTTCCTAGTGCTAACGCATCAAGAACTTCTGTACCATAGGTCTTGGACTGTACGATACGAACTTCTTCTTTAATCCCTCTTGTCCAATGTGGCACCTCACATTCTTCAAGTCTTGTCGTACTAAGTGGTAATGAATCCAACATCTGTTTTGTATAAGAAACAGCAGCCATTGATTCTGGAGAACCAGCTAATCTGCCCCCTATTTCTTTGGTAAGGTAATGTAGCCATTCATAGCATGTAGACTCTGTAAGGCTTGTGTTGTATATGTTTTTTACAAAAAGAACATCTTCTTCATTAATTTGTGCCGATAGTTGAAACGAAAAAAGAAAAGATACTGTTAGAATGCTGTAAATCGATTTTTTCATATAACTAGAAAATTTATAAAAGTAAAAATGCAGAAAAATGAAAGATTTAGTGCATTTTGCAACCGAAATATAGAGTAAAGAAATCCTTTTTACACTCCTCCTCCAGAAAATTCGCTTGAAAAAAATTAACATTTATTTTAAATAAAATGTGACATTGGTAATATGAGTTGTCAATAATATGTAACTTCGTTACCACTACACATTATAAAAAAGTATAACATTAATTTTAAATAAAAAACTAAGTCTAATGATTTATTTTAAACAAGTATTTTCAACTTTATTAATTGTTGTGTTTTGTGCATTTCAGCTTTCAGCACAAGAAACAATGACAAAAGAACAAATGTTAGCAAAAAAGGCTGAATTAGAAGCTGAAGCTGCTAAATATGCTGGTGAAGCTGCTGCTTTGCAAGCTAAACTGGATGCACTTCCAGGATGGAGAAAAGGTTTTGTAGGAACAGCTGGTTTTGGGTTAAATGGGAACAATAATTGGTTTGCATTAACTACACCAAATGCTTCTTCCAATACGATTGGTTTAGGTATTAATGCGTTCGCGAACCTTATTCAACCTAAATATTTTTGGAGAAATTTATTGAATGTTACTGTACAAAGAACCTCTACACGACCTGATAGAAACATAAGTCCTATCATCGCATTAGCAGAGGGTCTTGATCTTAGTTCTTTATATGGATATAACATCACTAAAAATCTAGCGATATCTGCTGAAGGAAAATATACTACTTCTATACTAAATTATAATAGTGAAACAAATCAATATAATTCTTCATTTAATAACCCTGGTAAATTAACAATGAGTGCTGGTGTTACATGGACGCCAATCAACAATTTAGTTGTAATTGTTCACCCACTGGGTTATGAATGGAATTTTCCAGGTGAGTTAATTTCTTCTGCAGGAGCAAAAGTGGGAGCTACTTATGCAGCAACAATATGGAAAGGAATTGCTTGGTCTTCGAATTTATCTGCATTTATTCCGTATACAAATGGTGCTGGTGTTGTAGATTATACTTCCGGTGCTGGAACAATAAGATCAGTAGATTATTCTACTGCAGAATTAGTAAACTACACGTGGTTGAATGGATTCTCTATGAAGATTTTTAATGGTATTACTGTAGCTCTTAACGTAGGTTTAAGAGGAGATAATCAGATTGCTGATTCTGGAAAAATAGGTTTAGCAACTGATAATATCGACGGCATTAGCGTAAAAGGATTGGATTTACAATCTTACTACACGTTAGGTGTAGGATATACGTTCTAAGTCAGTTCATAAATTATAATATAAAGGGCTCTTTACAGTTGTGAAGAGCCTTTTTTATATGAAACTTAAAACGGGTGCTATATACAAATTCAACCTTGTATAATAATGTCGTATGAAAAACCCGATTCCAGGGTACCAACCTTCTCCATTATTTTTGATTGGAGTCTTCCTAAGTTTTTTGGGCTTAAAGCCCAAAAAATATATTGTTCAAAATATACTTCTTGTCATTTTATTATAAAATTCCTTATCCATTTGTTTCGGTTTTTAAACGCCTTGAATAAAACGTTTTCTTTGATTTTTGCATTCGCAATTAATCTCGAACTCAGGTTTTTATACCATTTAAATTCTAAATTGTCGGATAAATTCTTCTTAAAATACGTGATTTCT
>JAHDGD010000119.1 GCA_020627825.1 Saprospiraceae bacterium | reverse complement strand
TGCGGGTTTAAGAGTAGAAATAAAGTTGATGCGGCAGATGTAAGGATGTAAACCACGCCAACCCATACTTTGCTGCTGCAAAGGTTCACACCCTAAAAAGTTTTTAGCCTTCAAATTTAATCCCAAACTCAGGTTAAAACTTATATTTATTCTTTACATACGGAGCCTTGAAATTTATAATTTACCTAACTTTATCGTTCCAAAGTCCACAATTTAAGTGTACAAATATTTTGGGCTCAAAGCCCAAAATGCCTTTACCAAAAGACCTTAACAATAGGTTTTATTCTCATGTAGAACATTCAAAAAATAGAATTGAAATGAATACTATAAAATGTCCCAATTGTAAAGAAGTGTTTAAAGTAGATGAGTCAAGTTATGCGGATATTTTAAACCAAGTTCGCGATCATTCTTTTAAAGAAGAATTAGCTAATAGAATGGCTTTGATCGAATCCCAAAAAGAACAAGCTGTACAACTAGCCCAAGAGCAAGTCAAAAATACGATGCAATCTCAGCTAGCGGCTAAAGAAAAAGAACTCACCGAGCTAAAAGCTCAAGCTCGTACTATTCTTACACAAAAGATAGCGGAAAAAGATGTAGAATTATCGGCATGGAAAACAAAACTTCAGCAAGCAGAAAGTGAGAAACAACAAGCTATTAAAATAGCTGAATCGAAAGCTAAAAATGACATTCAGGAACAGTTATTGGAAAAGGAAAAATTAATAGGTCAATTAAAAGCAAAAGTAGAGCAGACCGTGTTGGAAGGTAGATTACAAATCACAGAGTCCGTTCAAAAGATTCAGAAAGAAAAAGATAATCTTCTGAATGAATTGAAATCCAAAGAGACAGAAAAACAATTACTCGAAAAATCCTTAACAGAAAGTTATACCAATCAATTAAGAAGTAAGGATGATATCATTCGTATGAAAGATGAAGAAATTGCATTAAGGAAGGATATGAAAATGAAATTATCTACGAAGATGCTAGGAGAAACACTTGAGCTACACTGTGAAGCAGAATTCAATAAAATTCGCACAACAGCTTTTCCCAATGCTTATTTTGGTAAAGATAATGATGCCAGTATGGGGAGCAAAGGAGATTTTATATTTAGAGAGACAGATGCAATGGGCAATGAAATCATTTCGATAATGTTTGAAATGAAAAATGAGAATGATGCCACTTCTACAAAAAAGAAAAACGAAGATTTTTTTGCGAAATTAGATAAGGATAGGAGCAACAAAAAATGTGAGTATGCAATTTTGGTGAGCTTGTTAGAAACAGATAGCGAATTATACAATACAGGAATTGTTGATGTTTCTTATCATTTCCCCAAAATGTACGTCGTTCGACCTCAGTTTTTTATCCCTATTATTTCGTTTTTGAGAAATGCAGCGTTAAATTCTATGCAGTATAAAGCTGAATTAGCGCTGATTAAAAATCAGAATATTGACATTACGAATTTTGAAGATAAAATGAATGCGTTTAAAGATGGGTTTGCTCGAAATTATGACCTTGCAAGTCGTAAATTTAAAACGGCTATTGAGGAAATTGATAAAACGATAAAGCATTTACAGAAAACAAAAGAAGCGTTATTATCTTCTGAAAACAATCTAAGATTGGCGAATAATAAAGCTGAAGATTTAACAATAAAACGATTGACTAGAGGAAACCCAACAATGAAATCGATGTTTGACGATTTAGAAAATGATCAATAAACTTTTAGCAAGACGTCCTATTTTTTTCGTTCTATAGAAAAATTAATCAAGTCTTCTAAAGCTTGACGGGCATCGTTTTTTTGGAACTCATGTAAAATTTCAATTGCTTTATTTTTATACTCTAGCATCTTGGTTGTAGCATATTCCATACCTCCATTTTGCTTTACATAATCTATAAGTTCATTAACTTTTTTCTTGTTGGTATTGTGGCGTTTCACAATGTTTTTGATCCATCTTTTTTTGGAACTTGTGGACTTATTCATTACATGAATAAGAGGCAAAGTCATTTTTTGTTCTTTGATGTCGATTCCTAGGGGTTTTCCTATATCATCTGTACCATAGTCGAATAAGTCGTCTTTGATTTGAAAAGCTATACCAATGTGTTCTCCTAGTTTCCAAAATTTATCTATTGCATCTTGATCATCGGTGACGGATGCAGCTCCTGCACTACAAGCAGCACCAATTAATGAGGCTGTTTTTTGTTTGATAATTTCAAAATAAATATCTTCTTCAATATCCAACTTGCGAGCCTTGTCTATCTGTAGAATTTCTCCTTCACTCAACTCTTTTACAGCTCTTGAAATAATATGAAGTCCAGTATAATTTTTTTCATCTAGAGCGAGAAGAAATCCTTTTGAGAAGAAAAAATCTCCTACCAAGACTGATATTTTATTTTTCCAAAGCGCATTGATACTAAAAAAGCCTCTTCTTTTATTTGAATCATCTACAACATCATCATGAACTAACGATGCGGTGTGTAATAGTTCAATTAAGGAAGCGGAATTATAGGTGAGGTCTGAAACGTCCGAAATGGTTTTAGCACATAAAAAAACAAACATTGGCCGTACTTGTTTTCCTTTGGTCTGTGCAATGTAATAGGTGATTCTGTCAAGAAGTCCGACATTCGATTTCATGGCCTCTTTAAAATGAACATCGAATCGTTCAAGTTCATCTTTAATCACAGCTTTAATTTGATCGAGCTTTGGAGGCATTACCTATCGGTTTATGTTGTCTTTATTTGAAGACCAAATATAGACTATAAATTAATATCCACGTAAATCCTTACTTTTGCTACAAAACAGATTCGAATTAACTTTTTAACTACAAACTGCCTGCTTAAATTTAATACTATTGTATTGTCAAGTACGCAGAATAATTATGTGTATAACAGTCATTGAATGATTCAGTTTTTCCGACAGAATAATTTCTTTACAGCTTTAATGTTGATACCTTACACCTTTTTGGTAAGGTTAGCTTGCTTTTTTATTTCGGAAGGACCTCAGCCTATGGAATCTGCGGGGTATTTATATACTATTTTCGCTGATGCTTTCAAGAACCAAGTTGTTTTGTCTTTTATTACCATTAATTTGGTCATAGCTTTTACAGCTATATTGGTGAATAGGATTGTCATAGTGCACCGATTGTCAAGAGTGCAATCGTTGATACCTGGTCTAGTATATATTATTTTAGTAAGTTGGATTGAGTCGTTTCTTTCCTTTACAGCCATTCATGTTGCAAACTTTTTTGTCATGCTTGGATTATTAGCTCTTTTTAAATTTTCTAAAAAGACTACTTCTGGAATCGTTGTGTTTGACTCTTTCTTTTATTTCGGTTTAGCGGCCTTATTTTATACTCCATACATGATCTATATCATTGTAGTATTTGCTGGTTTTATTAGTCTAAATCGCTTCCGTTTTCGAGATTTAATTCACGCCTTCATAGGGTTTTTAATTCCCTTTTTCATCATTAGTGGATTTCTTTATTATTCTACAAACCAGATCAACTTTTTAGTGGGATTCAATTTCAATACCTTGATTATTGAATGGATAAAAAATATGCGACTTCTTGACTTAATTCCCATTGCATTTTACGGATTGATCATCTTGATGTGTATTCTGAATTATGGTGTTTTGGTGAGAAAAAATTCCATTATAATTCAAAAAAAGATCAATATCCTGTTTTACTTTTTACCTTTTATGGCTGCGACGTTGTTGTTTATCAACGATCAAAATTCAAATTATTTCATAATTTTTGCTCTACCTGCAGCTATACTATTTGGCATGGTAGTAGAACGTGTAAAAGCCCCAGCAATAGAAGAGTTTTTGCACTTAGTGACTCTTGTAATGATCTTTTTTATTCACTTTAGTTCTACTGTTAATATTCTTAATTGAGACCTTATAATTCGTTAATGTTATTTTAAGTTTCCTTAGAGTTCGTGGGAGATTTCAATTTTGGCTTTAAATTTGCTTAAACTAAAGGTATGAAGTATATAATAACGTTTTTTACAGTGGCCCTTTTTTCTTTTTTGGGACAAGCCCAAAAAGAAGTAGTTAAATGGGAGACAGAGCTCATTAAATTAGATGATAAGCAATATAAGATTGTTTTGACAGCCCATATTGAAGAGAATTGGTTTCTTTATTCACAGTACCTAGACGAAGGTGGACCTATCCCCACGACAATCGAAGTAGAAGAGCAATCGCATTATTCTGTTGATGGCAAAACAGAAGAAATGCAAGAGAACAGTGTAGAAATGATGGATGAGATGTTTGGTATGAAATTGAAAAAATACAAGAAAAAAGCAACATTCGTTCAGAAAATAAGCTCTGAAAAAGATTTATCTGAGATAAAGGGAAGTATAGAATTTATGACATGTGATGATTCACGTTGTTTGCCTCCAAAGGTTATTTATTTTACAGCTTCTGTAAGACAATAAAAATACAGAACAGTATTCTTTCAATAAGGAATAGCTTGTATATTGCGCCGTATTACATAAAGAATACCTTTTTTGCTCATTAATCAAGCCAATTGATTATCAATTTATATTCAAATAACTTATGAAACCTACCCATTTCAAAGTCGCTTTATTCTTTTTAGTTTTTGCAGGATTTGTTCTGTTTTTATTTGGTACAAGTCCTACAGTATCCGCTCAAAATAGTGAGAGTGGACTGCTAGAACCCGTAAAGTGGAAAACCTCATATGAAGAATTATCCAATGATACAGTTCAGTTGATTTTCACTGCTGAAATTGACGATAAATGGAATGTCTATTCACAATTTACTGACGAAGGAGGACCAGTTCCTACCACTATTTATTTCGATTCTATTGCAGGTGCAGAGATTATTGGTGAAGCGGTAGAATATGGACATAAGAAAGAAGGACCAGATCCTTTATTTGCTGGTGCAAATGTGATTAAGTATTTAGGCGATGAAGATTTCGTAATGAAGCAAAAAGTATTGGTAACTGATCGCAGCAAATTTATAGTAGGAGCAGTTGAATATATGACATGTGATGATGCGAGATGTTTGCCACCTACATTTCATGATTTTAGTTTTTCGTTTACCGACAAGCAATTTGTGAAGAAGCTTGTAGGAACGCCAATTGATCAAACTAATTCAAATATTCAAGCTACTTTATCGGAACCTATAGGCGATTGTGGTAGTGTGCAGGAGATTTCGCAAAATTATTTCATGACTTTTATTTTTGGATTTTTGGGAGGGTTGCTAGCTTTATTGACACCTTGTGTATTTCCTATGATTCCATTAACAGTCTCCTTTTTTACTAAGGATACAAAACGAAGTGGATTTGTAAATGGTATTATTTATGGAGCATCGATCATTGTAATATATGTTTTTATAGGTTTATTGATTACTATATTATTTGGAGCGGAAGCTTTAAATGCATTATCCGTAAATTGGATTGCTAATACCTTATTCTTTATTGTATTTGTCATTTTTGCTTTTTCATTTTTTGGATATTATGAAATAACGCTGCCTAGTTCTTGGTCAAATAAAAGTGATGCGATGGCGGATAAAGGAGGGTTAATTGGTATATTCTTTATGGCATTTACCTTATCTATTGTATCCTTTTCTTGTACTGGACCTATAATAGGTTCGGCTATTGTTCAAGCGGCGTCAACTGGTAGTTATCTTGGACCAGCAATCGTTATGCTAGGGTTTTCAATGGCATTGGCTATTCCATTTGGTTTATTTGCTGCTTTTCCATCTTGGTTAAATTCCCTACCTAGATCAGGATCTTGGATGACAAGTGTAAAAGTTGTTCTGGGATTTTTGGAATTAGCATTAGCTTTTAAATTTTTGAGTGTGGCAGATATGACGAAGCACTGGAATATATTAAAGTATGAGCCTTTTCTAATCATATGGATTATCATTGCTGCATTGATGACACTTTATTTATTCGGGTTCATTCGATTTCCGCATGATAGTAAATTGAAGAAATTAAAACCTACTCGATTGGCATTTGCAGGTGTTTCCCTTGCTACTTTGATTTATTTGTGTACAGGTTTTATGATGAATGAAAAGACTGGCTTGTATAAAGGGTTAAGTATCTTCAGTGGAATTTTACCTCCTACAAGCTACAATTTATGGTTGGAAAAGCCAGAACTGGATCCTGCAATTAAGGCGGAGTTCCCATCGTATACATTATGTGCAAACAATATTCCATGCTTTAAAGAATATGAAGAAGGTTTGGCTTACGCCAAAAGGGTAGGGAAACCAATATTTAAAGATTTCACTGGCTATGGTTGTGTTAATTGCCGAAAGACAGAAGATAAAATATGGATACAAGACGAGATCTATGCTGCATTGAAAAATGACTGGGTTTTATTGTCATTATACTGTGATGATAAAAAGGATCTTAAAGAGCAATTAGTATCTATTCCTCGACAAGTGGAAATGAAGAATGTAGGGAATAAATGGGCAGATTTTCAAATCGTTAATTATAATAAAAACGCTCAACCTTTATATATCATGATGACCCCAGATGAAGAATTATTAGGTCATCCAAGAGGGTATTACGAAAGTGTAAAAGATTATAAGAAGTTTATGGATTGTGGTATGGCTGCTTTTGAAAGCAGTAAAAATTAAGTACAATGAAAAAGGCGGTCTTCTTTACGTCTGCACTTATCCTTATGTGTAGTGCCTTTTGGGCCCCGACCCCACCAGATAAAAGTGTACAGTCTACACATACAAAAATTGATGGTGTAACTTTAGTAGCGCCCCCACAGCCATTTCCATCGGATCCTATAAAAGAGATCAACGAAATAGGAGCAGGCTGGATCACTTGCGTTCCTTACGGCTTTGTTCGCTTTGGTTCAAATGATATTCGATATAATCTATCCTTTCAATGGTGGGGTGAACGAAAAGAAGGAATTGAAAAAACAATAGAATATGCCCATCAGAATGGAGTAAAGGTGATGTTGAAGCCTCAGATTTGGTCTCCAGATGGATGGATAGGAGATTTTTCACTCAACACAGAAAAAGAATGGGAAAAGTGGGAAGAAGAATTAACAGACTATATATTATTTTATGCACAATTAGCGACCGAAAATGATGTAGAGTTATTTTGCTTTGCGACTGAAATGAAAGCTCATATGGCGGCAAGACCTCAATTTTTCAGAGACTTAATTCCCAAAATAAGAGAGCTCTATTGTGGGGATTTGACGTATTCTGCTAATTGGGATAATTATCAGTCGGTGCCCTTTTGGGATGGTTTAGATTACATAGGCTTGTCAGCCTATTTTCCAGTAAATGAAAAGAAAACACCTACGGTGCCATATTTAGTAAAGCAATGGAAAGAAGAAGAAAGAAGTCTGAGCGCTTATAGTGCATTGCAGCAGAAACCAATTTTATTCACAGAATATGGATATCTTAGTGTAGATGGTTCAGGAGGTAAGACTTGGCTACTTGAAAAAGAAGTAAAACGGCTTGCCATTAATGAACAAGCACAGGCAAATTGTTTTGAAGCGTTGTATGAAGTTTTTGGTGCTAAATCGTACTGGGCAGGTGGGTTTATATGGAAATGGTTCCCTCATGGAAAGGGAGGTGAGGGTTATAATGAGCGAGATTATACACCGCAGGGGAAACAAGCAAGTGAAGTCATAAAGCGCTATTATTCTAAATGGTAATACTATAGATGAAAGTTTTTAAAGAAGCTCAAGAACTGCAAGCGTACTTGGGTGGATATAAGGAAAAAGGCAAAGAGATAGGATATGTTCCTACACTTGGTGCTTTGCATGAAGGACACATGAGTCTTGTGCGAAAATCTAAAAAAAGATCAGACATTACAGTGGTGTCTATTTTTGTGAATCCTACCCAGTTTAATGAAAAAAGTGATCTAGCAAAATATCCAAGAACATATGAAGCTGATGCTAAAATGCTGAAAGAAGAAGGATGTGAGGTTTTGTTTTATCCAAGTGTAGAGACTGTTTATCCTGATGGAATGGAGCATGGGCCTGAACTTGATCTAAAAGGTATGGATTCTTTGCTAGAAGGGGCCTTTCGACCTGGACATTTCGATGGAGTCTTACAGGTTGTTGAAAGATTGTTGAGATTAGTTCAGCCTGATCAACTTTATATGGGGCAGAAAGATTTTCAGCAGTTCACATTAATAGGGCATATGATACGGCAGCTACAAATTCCTACGGAATTGGTTGTTTGCCCCATTAAGAGAGAAAGCCATGGCTTGGCTATGAGTTCTCGAAATGTCCGCTTACGACCACAAGAAAGACAAGATGCGGCCATTATTTATAAAACACTGAATTATGTTCATAGAAAATTCAAAAAAGATGATGCAAAAGCATGCGAAGCTTATGCGATGAATCGATTTCGTAAGGCGGGTTTTCGACCTGAATATTTCAGAATAGTTGATGGAATTAGCCTGCTAGATGTCAAGCATTTTACACAAAGCGATTATATTGTTGCTTGTACAGCGGTATGGATAGGGGAAGTCCGTCTTATAGACAACAAGATATTAAAGAAGGTAAACTAATTGTTTATCACTTTCTGTATTTAAAACCACCCTTTTGGGTGATAAGGATAAAAAAGTTTATTTTTATTTTTGTTGTGGACGGCAGTTATTGAGGTAATTATACATTCAAGACTTTATCATTTTGACAAAATGTTAAAATGTAGGTAAACATTTTTTATATTTGTAGGGTCTATTTTATAGTGAATGAACCATTCACTAACCAATACCAGCCATTTACTAGTTAATCTATGCTTTTTAAAGTATAGGATTAAATGAATACTATTTTAGTAATTAAATTTACTAGATAAATTGAGAATTTAATTAGGTATGATTTTTGTACCTATAACAATAAAACGTTAATATGAAAAAAGTAACCCTATCTCTGGTCTTTGCATTTTCAGTCCTATTTGGATTGAATGCTCAGTTGGTAAACAATGGAGGAACAATTACCATTGAAGCAAATGCGACACTTATTGTCGAAGGCAATGTGAGTCATAATTCTGGTTCGATTGTAAACAATGGTGTATTGCAAGTAGAGGGGAATATGGTGAATGATGGTACATATACTGCGGGTACAGGAAGTAAATTGATTATGTCAGGAACAACTTCAGGTGATCTTGATATGAATGGTGCTACTGTTGCTATTTTGGAAAATTCAAAGACATCGGGAGATGTAAATGTATTAAGTGAAGTTCGTGTATCAGAGTCTGTTGACTTCAGTGGAACAAGTGATATTATACTTGGAGATTTCAATGTTGTATTGGAAGAATCTACAACTACAAACGGTGATACGGATGGTCACTTTGTAACAGATGGTCTTGGTACTGTGAATAAAGAGCTAAGTGCTGCTGGAACGTACACAGCGGATGTCGGAGATGGTACAAATTATACACCAATTGAATATGTACATAGTGGAACCTATAGTGGGAGTACGATTAATACTGGAGTTACAAATATGAAACACCCTGAAATTACAGGAGCTTATGGCGATGCTGATGATTATTTGAATAGATATTGGCAAACTACTACTTCAATTACAAGTCCTACACTTCAAATGACAGGAACATATGTTGCTGGTGATGTAAATGGAGTAGATACTGATATGACGGGTGCAAGATGGGAGACTACAGATTGGGAGTTTGAAACAGGAGCTCAAAGTGGCTTAACTGTATCTGCAACAACTACTAATACGACATCAGAATTAACGGGAATGAATCTGTATGGTAAAACGAATGTAAAAGTAATGCTTGATGGACCATATGATGATTTAACGCAAACAATGTCTACAGATTTAAATGATCTTGACATCATACCAAATAATACACCTTATACTGATGGTAAGTCAGTAGATGCTGCATTTTGGAATGATGCAAACAATGATGATATTGTAGACTGGATTTTTATAGAAACGAGAGATGCAGGTGGGGCTGTAACAGGAGGATCTTCGGCATTCTTAGAGAGTGATGGTGATATAGTCAGTATTGATGGATCTAGTTTACCAGCAATAAAAGATGCTGGAGCGAATGGATATATAGTCATTAAACATAGAAATCACGCTCCTATTGCTACAGCGAATACAGTAAGTATGTCAGACGAAGCTCTACATGATTTATCATCAACTGCTGTTTCAGTTTTTGGGTCAAATACGAGAAAGTTATATGCAGGAAACAGTATAGCAACGATGTGGGCAGGAGATGCTTTCGGTGACGAATCTGTTAAGTTATTAGGAGCTAATAACGATGCTACAGAAATCAGAAATGCGATCTTGGATGAGCCAGCAAACTTCTTTAACAGTTTGACATTCGTGATACAAGATACCTATTCAGCATTGGATACAAATATGGATGGAGATATAAAGTTTTTAGGAAGTAACAATGACAATTTGATTGTAAGAAATTCGATCCTTGATCATCCTGGAAACTTCTTTAATTCATTTACTTATACAATTTTAAATTCATTACCTTAATAAGAAAACAATGAGATTAAGTTTAACAATTTTATTTTTTATAGTCATTATATCATTGAGTGCGCAGGCACCAACTGGATTTAATGTTGTTGATATACCTGATGAAGAGAGTTCGTTTGCAGTATCAGTAGAGTTTGATGCAACTGCGGCAGGCCCGGTAGAAACTACAGGGGGTAGTGTTGTTTTATTTGTGCCAAATGAATATACTGGTGCGACTATAACCTCTGCCAATGGTGGAAGTTGGACTTTGTCAAGTAATTTTGATAATGCAACATTGGAAGGGGCATGTGGAGCAGGAACAGCAGAGAACTTCAGATTAATGGTTTTTACAAATACAGGAACAGCAGATGATTTAGGAAGTGTAACCGCAGGAGTAGCTGAAGATTTATTTTCAGTAGTTTTAACAGGTGGAGTTCCTACAACTGATGATATTCAATTACTAGACCCCACAGGAGGAGATGATTTATCTGCTTGTTTAGTTGCATCATTCAACAATACAATTAATGTTGACCCTGATGGTGCGGCTGGTGCGGCTGCTGAGGTTGGATACGAAGATTTGGGTCCTGCTTCTCAAGGTGCAGCATTCGCTTTACCAATAGAAATTTCTTCTTTTGACGTTACAAAACGAGGAGAAAGATCAGCAGTATTAAACTGGACAACAAGTTCAGAGCAAAATGCTTCTCATTATGAAATAGAGCGCTCTTATAATGGATCAGCATATGACTATGTAGGATCCGTAACTGCAGTCGGTGAATCGAAAGAACTGGTTCATTATGATTTTGTAGATCAGCAAATTGACCTTTCTTCAACTCAGAATACAATGGTTTATTACCGACTTAAAATGCTTGATAATGATGGTTCTTATGAATACAGTGAAGTAAAAGTTATTGAGTTTGAAGCTAGGGATATAGATGTGGAGGTTTCACCAAATCCAACAGCTGACTTTATACAATTACATAGTACAGCTGCAATTACTGGAGTTACAATTTATGGAATAAACGGTCAAATCTTACAAGATAATATTGCCTATGATGGTAAGCTTGATTTTACAAATTTCCAGAATGGAATGTATAAAATCGTTGTGTTTACAGAGAATGGAACTTTTGTTAAATCGATTGTAAAAATTGATTAAGTTCAATTAATTAGTCAAAAAATGAAAATAGAAACCCGTTTCTATTTAAAATAATATGAAGCCCTTATACAATTTGTGTAAGGGCTTTTTTATTAAGTATATTTTATATTATATAAAATCTAAATTGTCTGATAAATTCATCTCAAAAGAAGTGATTTCTTCCTTATAAAATTTCGAAGTAGTAAAGACTATTCCTCTATTTTGAAAGTAGGAACTCATCTATTTGTAATTTGAATTTATTCCAAGTAATTCAGAATTTAAATGGTATTAAACCCATATATTTGTCATATGAATAAATACATCTATCTTTTCGTAGCACTTATTGTTTTATCATGTGGCTCACCTGCCGATTCTTTGCAGGATTTAGATTTAATGAAGGAAGGTATTCCTTTAAAAATTAAAGCACCTGCTGATGCAGTAGTTAAGCAAAAAGATATGGGAATATTTAAGGATATTACCATAAAAGAGGGAGACAATTTCTACATTCAAATTACAGCAGCTCGTGTGTTAAATAGTGATGTAACTGCTCGTATTCAAGAAGAGATCAATAGCGTAAAGGAGCTAGATGTATTTTCGAAAGTGATTAAAAATGATGAGCGCGGATTTATCTTTGAAAAGAAAAAGGATGATAAGCTTACATACGATTTCCGATCTATAAAAATTGTAGGTAATGATGAATACC
This sequence comes from Saprospiraceae bacterium, assembly GCA_020627825.1. Lineage (GTDB taxonomy): Bacteria > Bacteroidota > Bacteroidia > Chitinophagales > Saprospiraceae > JAHDFB01. The sequence goes on along the minus strand of JAHDGD010000119.1, from coordinate 979 downwards.
TTTTTCAATCGGGCTTAATAGGTACATTTAGTCTTGAGGACGTTGAATTAATGTACGATGCAGTAAAATAAGCTAAATCGTAAAAATGACATAGCAGGTAATGCCTATAGTCAAGAAGAACGCCACACCTAAAAAAGCAGCGAGAAGATTGTTTTTCCTATTTCTTTCCTTTCTTATTTTGTTTTGAGAGGTTGTTAATTCTTCATTGATTTTCAACGAATAATTGAAATCCTCTTTAGTTGATTCTTTTCTTTGCAGGTCGAGTTCAATGAATTCTTCTCCTATAAAGAAGGAATATTTTTTTGTTTTACTTATGGAGAAATCAATAAGTATGATACTTCGATTACAATAGACTATGACATGACCACTCTTGGTTCCATGATATAAGCCAATATTAAACTGTTGGCCAAATGTATTAGAATAGGTCCAATTTCTTTGAGGCATTTCAAAAAATTGTTTATTGTAACTTAGTGTAATATAAAACGTAGAAAGGAGTTAAGTTGTACAAGTAAAGCACTAAATTAAATTGTGTAAAGTTGCTTACATTACAAATATCCTTTACTTTATAACGTAGAAAACGATTTTTATTATAAGAGAATTTGAAATAAGTGTGGTTTCTTTTTGGGCGAAAGCCCAAAAATCAAATAAACCTGAGTTCAGGACTATTAGCTCGTAATTGATTGTTTTGTATTTAGTTGATCGTCAAAGAATTCTACTTTCTTATTCGCTGTTCTATTTGATTTTAGCTTTTGAAATTAATCCCGAAATAAGGTAATTAATACCATTTAAACTCTAAAATGTCGAATAAATTCTTCTTAAAATAAGTGATTTCTTCCTTAGAAAATTTCGAAGTAGCTCAGGCTATTCCTCAATTTTATAAGTCGACCTCACCTATTTATAATTTGAATTTATTGTCGACATTTTAAAATTTTAATGGTATAAGAATTGACACCAAATAATGCTATTACTACCGAACTAA
>JAHDGD010000118.1 GCA_020627825.1 Saprospiraceae bacterium | reverse complement strand
TGTATGCAAAATGGGTAAACAAATTAAGAGACAGGAGCGGAGGGTTAGTAAAAAGTAGATTTGAAAGGTACTATTTCGAAAGTGTTTCAGAATTTTCGACCTATTATGAAGAGATGGAGCAAGGAAAAGAAATTATCAGTCAGCAAAACAGGAGATATAGGGTTAGTAAAAGGTGGAAAATGGGGGTGAGGTGGTGGTTGTTTAGGGGGGGTAGGAATGTGGGAGGGTTGATTATAAAAGCGTTTCCAAGTTACGTAGTATCAAATTTAGTGATATTCACAAAATCACTCCACCAACCCCCAAAACCCCCACCAAAACCAGCATAAAATGCTTATAATTCACTCTATGTTGAAATAATCTTCAACCTATTTTTCAATCCACTTCTCCAATTTTTACTGTTTCCAACAGTAATCTTAAAATCGCTTTGTCTTCATCCAACATTTTTCCTTGTTATTTCTCACTGAATGAGCATTTTACCATCTATCGCGGTCCAAAAATCGACAAAATCAACACTTAGATGACGTTTTTAGATTAACTAATGCGATTTAATTTCCTTTTGCGTACAAATGATTTATTGAATCTCTCTCCAAACATTAAAACTTTAAATTTCATAAGTCTTAAATGAAAAGTTTTGTTACCTAGAGTAATATTTTTTCTATAGAAACTTTTCATTCTTCTAAACTTGTATAGGTAATTTATTTCCGACTGTTTAAATAGCCTCCGATATGATTTTTTTCCTTATCCAATATTCAACTAACAACGTGATTTCTTCTTTAGAAAATTTCAAAGTAGCTAAGTCTATTCCTCAATTTTATATGTCGAACTCACCTTATTGTAATTTGAATGTGGCACCGACAATTTAAAAATTAGATGGTATAACTCTTTTTAATTTTTGGAATTCCTTCCAAATTTTGGAACAAATATAAATTTATTTAATACGTAATACTCTTTATATCAATATTTTGATTTTAGGCATTCTTTTGGCATAGCTTAAGGTAAATTGAAATTATGAAGAATATATTACAATCAAAAGTATTTATCGTCGAAGATGATCTCTTCAATTCGAATGTTTACTTAAAACATCTAGAGACTTTAGGTTTTCAAAATGTACACTGCTTTTCAAATGGTTTTGATTGTTTGAATAACATTACTGAGCAGCCAGAAATTATCCTACTAGATTATCATATGGATGATTTAAATGGATTTGAAACATTGAAGAAAATCAAACGATTCGATCCGAATATTTTAACCGTCATTATTTCTGGTCAAACAGATATGAGCGTAGCAATAGATTCTTTGAAATTTGGAGCTTTTGATTATATCATAAAAGGTAAGTATGACTTAAAAGAAATCAGCTTAACCCTTGAAAGAATCAGTTCATTTAAGGCTGCATCTCAAAAGAAAATAACGTCGTTTTTTTCAAAATACAAATGGTCATGAGAAGTTCTATTTTACTAATTGGTGCTTTGGTTTACACTATTTTTTGTTGTTGCTGTGCAACTCAGAATATGTTCACAGAACAAGACAAGATTAGCGCACAATACAGCAATTATAGAAAAATGGTCCACTTAGATTCTACTTATCAATATACGATAAGAAAAGATGATAAAATCAGTATTAGTGTTTGGGAACAAGATGAATTAAGTGTGGGATCAAGTTACGGAATTTATAATTCCAATGAGGTCTATGGGAAATGGTTGATGGTAGATGCCGAAGGCAAAATAGAAGTCCCAAAACTTGGTTCTATCGTTGTGTTACACTTTACAGTGCCTGAATTGAAAAAAGTGCTACGTGATTCTTTTTCTTCGATTCTTGTAAATCCCATAGTTGATGTAAAAATATTGAATAAGGAAATTTCACTTTTAGGTGAATTTAGAGATCCAGCCACAATAACTGTTGATAAAGAAAAGAATTATTTACTCGATTTAGTAGCTCAAGTGGGAGGCTTCGAATTCTATGCAAATTTGAAACAAATAAAAGTATTAAGACAAGTAGGGCCTCATACTCATGTAATTGATATCGACTTGACAACAAAAGACTTTTATGCCTCTAAAAATATATTGTTGTATCCTGGAGATGTCGTTATCGCACCTTCAAAAAAATATAAAGATTTCGACAGAAGAATTTCTAATATAATTCCTTTTACATCAGCGGTTACAGCGGCAGCAATTCTTCTAAAATAAATATAAAATATTAAACTTCCATGACAACTAGATTTACAATGCACCATCATGAAAATACAAAGAAAAAATCATATAGGGTATTGATTTTAAACCTGCCGTACGATCCCCCTTATTTCCAATGTATTCAGGAAATAAAGTTAGCAGACATATAGAACAGTACGGCAGGTTCATTTAGCATGAATAAAAGAAGTATTACTTCAATTTTAAACATATAAAAGAAAGAAGATCGAATAGGGTATTGATTTTCAACCTGCCGTGCGAGGAATCTACCTTCATCGTATTATTAAAAGATTCAGTTAACAGACATAAAAGGAAGCACGGCAGGTTTTTAAAAAAGTAAAATGAAAGAACCAAATAGAAATAAAGAACAAAAAAGAAAGAAGATCGGATAGCGTATAGATTTTCAACCTGCCGTGCGAGGAATCTACCTCCATCGTATTATTAAAAGATACAGTTAGCAGACATATAAAGGAAGCACGGCAGGTTTTTTAAAAAAGGAAAATGAAAGAACCAGATAGAAATAAAGAACAAAAAGAAAGAAGATCGGATAGCGTATAGATTTTCAACCTGCCGCATAAGGAATCTACCTCCATTGTATTATAAAGATACAGTTAGCAGAAATATAGGAAGGTGCGGCAGGTTTATTTATCGCTGGAGTGAAAAAAAATATGATCATATGAATACAGAAATAACAAGTCTCAGACCTTACCTACGTGGATTACCTATCATAATTCTATCTATGATTATTGCTGTAATGTGTGCAAAAAAGTACTTGTCTTATCTTACTCCAATGTATCAAAGCATTGCTAAAATAAAATTAGCAGATATCCACGAAGGGACAACAGGATCTAATCTTTTCAAAGACTTGGATGTATTTGCAACATCCAATAAAATACAAGGTGAAATAGAAGTTATCAAATCAAAGAATATCATTCTTAGAACCTTGAATAAAATTGACTTCAAAACTGAAATCTATCGTGTAGGAAAGTTGAAGACTACTGAAATTCATTCAGACCGTCCTTTCATTGCTGAGATTCAACTCAATAATCCTGCGTTATATGATCAAGATATCGCAATTTCTATTCTCGATACCCAGCAATATGAAATTAACATTCCTTCCACTCAATCCATTCACAAAGGCATTTTTGGGGACACCCTAAAAATAGAAGAGGAAGCCATAATCTTTTTAGATCTCAATAAGGAGCTGATTCATACAAAACCAAGCCTAAAATTGATTGATCACTATATTATTCATGTTCTTAGTGATCAGACGGCATATGATAAAGTGAACAAGAATCTTAACGTAGTTTCTACTGAGAAAGACGTCGCGGTTTTAAAAATTATTTATAAAAGTTGTGTACCTGAAAAATCTGCTCTTTTTGTAAACGCTTTAGCTGAAACCTATATAGAAGATTATATCGAACTAAAATATCAAGCTGCTAAGATTACTTCTGATTTTTTGAGTCAACAGATTGATGCCATGTATAACAAACTCAATACGTCGGAAAATAGAATTGAGCAATTTAAAGAAAATAAAAACATCATTAATCTTCGTCAAGAAACCGAGACCGATTTAAGAAAGATTGCTCAACTAAAAATTCAGCAAACAAATGTAAAAATGTCATTGGAGGCTATTGAAGAACTTCATGATTATATTCAGAAAGGGAAAGATGATTTTCTCGAATTAGCACCAAATTTTGAAGCTTTTACCGATTTGCTTTCCACCGAAATGATAAAGAAAATCAAGGAATTACAAGCTGAAAAAGCTGAATTATTAAAAACGTATAAAGCGAATACACTTCAAGTTCAAACAGTGGACGAAAAGATAGGCTTTTACACCTCTTACTTTATTGAAAGTATTCATAACACAAAGAAAAATTTAAAAACAAAATATGCAAACCTGACACAAGACATTCAAGAAGCAGAGAAATCATTTGAAGGATTGCCTCAGAAAGAAAAAATGTTGGTTATACTCGAGAGAGATTTTAGATTGAATGAGAATTCTTACATGTTTTTGAATGAAAAGAAAATAGAAGCAGATATTGCAAAAGCTGCCCGAATTTCTTTTCACCGCATTATTTCTAAGGCATCAGCAAGTAAAGCTCCTGTTTCTCCAAATAAGATTATTATCCTTCTAGTTGCCGCGGTAATTGGTCTTTTCGGTTCTATCTTTTTGATATTCGTTTTACATGCCTTAAAAGAAAGGGTTCATTCTTTATCCAACATCGAAAAATCAACGACAATACCTGTCCTTTATAATACGCCAAGGTTGACATCAGATTCCATTACAACAAGTCATTTTCAAAAACAAGTATTATCCATGATTATAAATGGAGTCGTTGAAAAGCAAAACATAATAGGACTCACCTCTATTAATAATGATCATGGCAGTGCATTTCATGCACTTCATATTTCGAACACTTTGATTTCGCAAGGGTATAAGGTATGTTTCCTCTCAATAGGAGATCAAGCTACTAAATCTAATGATCAAAACGGTAAAATTACTATTCAAGCAACAGATTTTTTGTCTCGTTCTTATGATCAATTGAGACATTATTTTAGTGATTTGACATCACAGTATGACTTTGTTGTTGTGGAAAATGAAGCCTTTCATCATAATTTAATAGCGGAAGTTCTCATGCAATTTTTCGATTGCAATTTATATGTCGTGGACTCAAGAAAGACATTGCTAAAAGACTTAATTAAGTTTAACAAAGTACAAGATAAATACCAATTGAAAAATGTGCATTTTGTTTTCAATAGAGACAAGTACAATCCGAATGTACTAGTCGATATACGAAATGGTATTGTTAAGATTCTTTCCATCTTTAAAAGAGCGTCACATGCTTAAAATACCAAAAACATATGCATTGTTTCTCGATCAACTTGTGGTGAGCGGGGCATCATTTGGGTTGACGATTGTCTGTAGTCAAGTGTATGACATAACAACTTTTGGTATTTATGCAGCCTTGATGATTGGATTACATTTGCTTCTTAACATGATCCATTCTGTCCTAGTCCAACCCATGCAGATATTAATTAATAAGATCGAGAACATGAAGGATTACAATGGTTTTTTATTGTTCTTGTTTAGCCTTGTTAGTTTAGGGATGCTTTTACTGAGTATGTTTTTCTTTAGTATAGATGGAATAGTAAAAATGGAACAATTTAGTCCCTATGTTAGTAGTTTCGGGATTTTCAGTTACTCCTTCGCTGTTCATGACTTATTCAGGAAATACAATTTAGCTAGAAATCGAGTTCATCTAGCCTTAGTAGCGGATATGTTGAATTTTTGTGGTCAATTCTGCGCATTAGGATGTGCGTTTTATTTCTTTGAAAGCAGCTTAGAGGTTTTGTTTCTATTTCTTGCTTTAGCTTATGTGCCAGGTATTATATATGGCTTATTTCATTTCAAAGTTTCGCGAAATGTACTGGCCACATCAAGCTATATGAAGTATCATTTAAAAGAAGGTAAATGGTTTTTATTTACTTCATTGACACAATGGGGGGCGAGTAACTTTTTTGTTTTATTCGCGGGAATTTATGTTGGATTGCAGGCTCTTGCTGCTTTGCGATTGGGGCAATCTATTTTTGGCGTCTTAAATGTTGTATTACAAGCTGTCGAGAATTACCTTGTTCCGTATGTCAGTAGATTGTTTATGTCTTGCCCTCATCGCACGATTACTTTTTTACAAAAAATAAGCAAAAAAGGTATTGTGATCATGTTGATCTTCTCCTTTCCTGTTCTGCTGTTTTCAAAACAAATTATGTTCTTTATAGGAGGTGCGGATTATCAACAATTTCATGGTGTATTAATTGGTCTATCTTTTTTATATGTACTAATTTTTGCTGCGTATCCCATTCGCATCAGCATTCGGATTTTAGAATTGAATAAAATATTTTTTACTGCTTATGCTGTTTCTTTTGTCATCAGTCTTTTAAGCTTCCAATTTCTACTGAAAAATTTTTCAATCTATGGTGCTATTATAGGTCTCATTATGAATCAGCTTGTCATGATTTTATTGTGGCAATATACTTTATCAAAAAATAAATTCAAGTTATGGAAATCATACATATCGTTTTAGGAAAAGGAAACCCTCATAGGATGAATGGGGTAAACAAAGTGGTAAATCAATTAGCCACACAACAGTGTTTACATGGATATCGTGTTTCAATGTGGGGTTTTACCAAATCGGAGGAAAGAAATTTTGAAGAAAGGAATTTCAAGACGGTTTTATTTAAGTCTTATAAAAATCCTTTTTTAGTTGATAAAGCATTCATCAAGATGCTGGATACTTGTTCTACTGGTACGCGCTTTCATATTCATGGAGGTTGGATTCCTAAGTTCTATACTATTGCACGCGTTTTAAGAAAAAAAGGCTTCTCATATATTCTAACGCCACATGGAGCATATAACGAGATTGCCATGCAGAAAAATGCAATTTTGAAAACCGTATATTTTGGTTTATTTGAAAGAAAACTTGTTCGAAATGCAAGCTATGTTCATTGTATTGGACAAAGTGAAATAGATGGTTTAAACAATATATGCAAAACCGATAATACCATTTTGCAACCTTATGGATTTACGATGGATATGGGTGTCCCCAAAGAAATGTCAAAAGATGCATTCATCTTTGGTTTTCTCGGAAGGATTGATGTGTATACGAAGGGACTTGATTTAATGCTTTCTGCATTTTCAAAAATGTTCAGAGGCAATTCTATGTATACCTTGTGGATTATAGGTGATAGTAAAGAACGTGCACAGTTAGAAAAGGAAGTAAAGAAACTAGGGATCGTGGATCAGGTAGTATTCTGGGGTGCAAAGTTTGGTGAAGAGAAATTCAATTTATTGAAAAAGATAGACGTGTTTTTACATCCTTCGAGAAATGAAGGGCTTCCATCTGCAGTGTTAGAAGCTGCCTCACTTGGGGTTCCCTCTATTGTCTCAAAAGCCACAAACGTAGGGGAATATATTGTAAAACACAATGCTGGATATTGTGTAGACAATGAGAATGTGTTATCACTATCACATGCCATGAATGCAAGTTGTCGTCTTGACAAAGAAATGTATCATCAACAATCCATGAATGCTATTCAAATGGTACAAAACACCTTTACATGGAAACGTGTCATACAGGATATGGAAAACATGTACAAAGCCTAGTAAGATGAACGATGCCACAAACAAGTTGGATTTTGACAAAAGGATACATAGGTATTTATTTCTTTTTCTTGTACTTATGATTGCTTGCTTTTTTACCTGGAGTGAACAGATTTTAATCACACGTGGCATAAAATTGATCGGACGAAACGGCGTACTTTTAGGGCTTATATTATTGTATAGAAATCTTACTAAGCAAGGATTTATTGACATAAGTTGTGGTAAAAACTATTTTTCTTTTCAGCTTTATGTAGGGTATTTAATTTTAGGATTTATATCATTTGCTTGGAGCACTAATGTAGGATTTAGCGCTTTACAATGGTTTATGACTACCCAATGTTTAGTCTTTTGTTATTTTTATATGAAGATCATATACTTGGTCAACTATTATCGGCAAGATACACCGATACGTTTTCACAGATTACTGGGAAATGCTGTATTTAGTTTGTTACTGGTTTTTATTGTAGGAATGTTTTTAAATCCGGATGTATTCTACAGGATGACTCATGGTGGGACGGAAGCAAGACTTGGTGGCTATTTGATGAATCCGAATGAACTGGGGATGTTAGCAGGAGTAGGTATTGCTTGCTTGGTAATCGATGTGTATGAAAAGCATAAAATGGTATGGACAGCTATCAAAATCTTACTTATTGCTTATGCTCTTTTTGCAACAGGATCCAGATCTTCCCTTATAGGAGTCCTACTTATCTTATTGTTTCATATCCAGCAATCAAAACGACAGGTATTAAAAGTGTTGATGTTTATTCTTATCGCTTTACTTTCTCCTATTGCTATCTATTATGTTGTCCTCAAAGGAGGAGATCCCGAAAGATTAGAAGAAGTATTAACTATGACGGGGCGATTACCTTTTTGGCAAGCATTAATTAATGAAGGATTGCCTAGAGAGCCATTACTTGGTTTTGGATTTATGCGAATTGATTACAATGAATATTTTCAATCTATTAATACGTATCCAGGAAAGATGACCCATAATACATTTCTTCAAGTATTGATGAATTTGGGGTTTGTAGGATTAGTTCTTGTTATTTTTCAAATGCTATTTACTATTCGTGGAATTTTAAAAGAACAAAAATCAAAACGTATTATGCTCCTTAGTATTTGCATTCCTATCGTCATTAACTCGTTGACAGAATTTGGAATTTTTGGCGAATCCAATTATGGAATTTTGTTTTATCAATTGATTATTTTATCCATTTATTTCAAACATAGAACACATCTTTCGTATGAAGAAAAATTGAAAATCCGAATCAGAAAACGCACTTTAGAAAAGCAAGTAAAGTTGAGTGTGAGGTAAATCACCTACCTTATTAAACGATTCATAAGCCTTTTATAATTTTACAATTTTACGCGTGAAACGTTCCTTTCCACATGTTATGGTAACAAAATAGAGACCAGGTGGAAGATCTGACATATCAATTCCTTCCGAAGGGTTTCCAGAAAATGATCTGATTTTCTTTCCATCATATTGTACAAGCTCGATGGTAGCATTTTCATTTAAAAAAGGGCTTCTAATCTGGAAAGATTGAAAAGTAGGATTGGGGAATATACGTGTAAATTGATCTACAGTTTCTGTGTCTATTTTATAAGCAACACATTCCAAGAAGTTTTCTTTAAATAGTTCATAATCTTCTGAATTTTTATCTTCTTCAATTAATCCTAGAACTCTGAAACCCTCCTGATTCAGATGGTATTGACCACAGCCGCCAAGAGTAAAACTATTATAATTCGCTTGTGGATCATCATTTTTAGCAAAGGTGACATTTAATATCAGTTTGTCTCCAATTTCATGCTGGAGATAATTAATATCACAAGATGTACCCTGATTTACTACAGTATAAAAATTATCTATAGGAGTGCCTAGAATTTCATCTGTCACTTTCACATCGAAATATTTAGCATATTCATTGCTCTGATATAAGCTAATGATTTCAGCTTCAACAACTATAGATTGTGATGAAATTGTTTCACAAAAACTAAAATACGCAAAACAAGAACAAGCAGTTGTTGAAGAGGAATAGCATAAGAAGCAAATTAAATAGAATGATACGATAAGTTGTTTCATTGTTAAGGCTTTTGAATTCAGTTATAAAATGCATTCGATAGATGCCAACTAAGTACTTTTTTAAGTAAACGTACAAAATGAATAAATCGTTGGATGCGAAGGTGATTAAAAATGTCAAGATGGAAGCTCTATATATGATGCTTTTTGGGCTCGAGCCCAAAAAATCTGTTGTGCTTCAACTTCTTCATGAATGTAAAGTATGTAACTCAATGTAAATTAATTTGTTCGGTATTACATATTATAAAAAAATGTAATATATATTTGCTTGATAAATGAATAGGAAATGAAAGTGAAAGCTAAAATTCTCGTTGTAGATGATGACAATTCTATACGAAGGACACTACGCGATATTTTACAATTTGAGCGATACGAAGTTGATGAAGCTGCTGATGGTGTGGAAGCCATTGTGAAAATTAAGCGAAATGATTTTGATGCGATTATAATGGACATAAAGATGCCAAAAATGGATGGTATGGATGCCATGGATCGTATTCAAGCCTTGAAACCAGATACTCCCATCATTATGATCTCGGGTCATGGTAATATCGACACTGCAGTAGAAGCAGTTAAAAAAGGTGCATTTGATTTTATTCAGAAGCCACCTGATTTAAATCGCCTGTTGATTACCATTCGCAATGCAATGGACAAAAGTAATTTGATTACGGAGAAAAAGGTTCTTCAACGAAAGGTAAAGAGCAAGTCAGCTCAAACGATTGTTGGAAAAAGCAATGGTATAAAACAGATCATGCAGACCATCGAACAAGTAGCACCTACGGATGCTCGTGTATTGGTAAATGGACCCAATGGTTCAGGTAAAGAACTTGTCGCAAGATGGTTACACGAAAAATCATCCCGTAAAGAACAAAATATCATAGAGGTTAATTGTGCTGCAATTCCTAGTGAATTGATAGAAAGTGAGTTATTCGGACATGAAAAAGGATCATTTACTTCAGCACATAAACAGCGGATTGGAAAATTCGAATTGGCTCATGGTGGTACCTTATTTCTTGATGAAATTGGTGATATGAGTTTGTCAGCTCAAGCGAAAGTTCTACGCGCGCTTCAAGAAAGTAAAATCACTAGAGTAGGAGGAGATAAAGAAATCAAAGTTGATGTGCGTGTAGTTGCAGCAACGAATAAAGATTTACGTGTTGAAATTAAGAAAGGAAAATTTCGTGAAGATTTATACCATAGATTAGCTGTCATTATCATACAAGTTCCGGCATTAAATGATCGAAAAGAAGACATTCCATTATTAGTCGATCATTTTTTAACAGGAATATGCGAAGAATATGGATGTCCTAAGAAGAAAATCGATGCAGCTGCAGTGAAAGAATTGCAGAAGATCAACTGGACAGGAAACATACGAGAGCTACGTAATGTAGTTGAAAGATTAATTATATTAAGTAAAGAGGCCATTTCCAAAACCGACGTCATTACTTATGTACAGTCTCCAAAAAAGGGACCTGAAATGCAAGCGTTATTCGATAAATTTGATTCATTTGAACAATTAACACATTATATGCGTGAGCAATATGAAAGTTATAAGTTCAAGGAAGTTATGTAATACGATATGATAAATTGTGCTTAAGCATTTTACAGGTGCGGATAAAAGAAAGATTTTTTTATCCGCATTTTTATTTTATGAAATAGTGGAATGAATGGGCTTTCGCCCAAAAAGTCGCTCAGTCTTTTGTTATATTTGAGGAAAAAATACAATCAAATGACAGACAATAATAAGGCAAGAGTGATGAAACAGTGGGAAGCTGGACAAGGAGAGAATGCTTGGACAATGTTCAAGGTTATCTCTGAGTTTGTGGATGGCTTCGAGACGCTTAATAAAATAGGTCCATGTATTTCGATTTTTGGTTCTGCTAGAACGAAATCGGATCAACCCTATTATAAGCTTACAGTGGACATTGCCCAGAAACTAACCGAAGAAGGCTATGGAGTCATAACAGGAGGTGGTCCTGGGATAATGGAAGCAGCTAATAAAGGAGCATTTGAAGCAGATGGAATATCTGTTGGTCTAGATATAGAATTACCTTTTGAGCAGTTTGTAAATAAATACGTAGATGTTGATAAAAGCTTGAATCACAGATATTTCTTTGTTCGAAAAGTAATGTTTGTAAAGTATGCACAGGCATTCGTAGCTATGCCAGGAGGATTTGGTACATTAGATGAATTATTCGAAGTATTAACCTTGATTCAAACCAACAAAATATCAAGAGTTCCTGTTGTTTTAGTAGGTAAGGAATTTTGGGGTGGTATGGTAGATTGGATTAAAACAGTAATGCTCGATCAACATTCCAATATTTCTCCCAAAGATATGGACCTTATTCCTGTAGTGGATTCAGCTGACGAAGTAGTAGACATTATCAGAACGTTCTATGCAGATAATGCTCATATCTTGAAACCGAATTACACAATGGATTAAGTATTGCAATCATCAACAATATAAAAAATACGTTATGGCTGGAGATTATCATATAAAACGAAATAAAGCACTTCATATTCGTTTGTTGGTCTTATCTCTTTTGGGCGCTGGGGTGTCTATCTATTATTATCTTGAGCGATTGATAGGAGCTTCTTTTTTTATGATGCTGTTGACTTCCATGATTACAATCTTTTTTCTTTTTGTGGTGTTTACTTCATCCAAAATGTTACTGAACCGAAAACCTGCATTAAGTTTGACCAAAACAGGATTGATCGATTATGTATCTTTAGCATCTGCTGGGGAAATTCCTTGGAAAGAAATAAAGAGTGTGAAATTCGAACATTATATCAATTCTCAACAAATCTTAATTGCGTTACATCATCCTGAAAAGATCATAGAAAACTTAAGTTATATGAAGCGGAAAATGGTGCATCAACAATTAGAAGATACAGGAGCAATTATTGTTATTAATCCTAAGATGATTCACGGAAAACCCCAGGAAATTGTGAATAAAATTAAGAGAAGAGCAAAAATATAAAGCAAAAGTATTTTGGGCTTTAAGCCCCAAAAAAAATAGAGATAATGAAGACTAATCAGTCCTTCAATTCGGAGCTAGAAGAAAGTTATATAACATCATGTAAAAAGCAATTTGCTTATTATAAAGATCTTGCTGATAAAAGCATCGATCGTTTATCTGATGCAGATTTTTTTCGTCCTTCCTATTCTGGAAAAAATGAAGAGACGACACAAAACAGCGTTGCTATATTGGTCAAACATATAGCTGGAAATATGAAATCTCGCTGGACGGATGCCTTCGTGAGTGATGGAGAAAAAGAATGGAGACATCGTGACACTGAATTTGTCCATGAAAAATGGAGTAGGGAAGCGTATCTTACATACTGGGAAGAAGCATGGAAGGTCTTATTCGATTTTATTGAGAGCCTTGATTCTACCAACATTCACCAAACTCTTTATATTCGCAACATGGGACACACCGTCGTGGAAGCAATGAATAGGCAATTGATGCATTATGCGTACCATATAGGTCAAATTGTTTTACTTTCAAAAATGTATAGTGGTGCTGAATGGCAAAGCTTAAGTATTCCCAAAGGGGCTTCCGTTGCATACAATAAAGACAAGTTTTCGAAAGAAAAATCGAAGAAGCATTTTACCGAAGATTTGTAATTCAATTGATTTCACTTCTAAATAGCGCTTATCTTTTTATTTATTGAAGAGCCTAATCCATTACACACGTTAGGTAAAAACAAAGTGCATTCAGTTATTGAATCCGCATTATGCAGTGTACTTAGCTTATAGCTTATTCGCATACCATTTAAACTTAAATTGTCGGCAAAATTATCCTTAAAATACGTGATTACTTCTTTATGGAATTTCGAAGTAGCTAAGGTTGTTCCTCAAATTTATAAGTCGAATTCACCTATTTGTAAGTTAACGTGAATCCCAGTTGATTTGACAATCTTTAAAAAATATCTAACACATGTAAAATGACGAAAGTGTCTATAAGTATT
>JAHDGD010000117.1 GCA_020627825.1 Saprospiraceae bacterium | reverse complement strand
TTTCAACTTGACTTTTCCGAGGAATTGCTGTAACTTGCTTGCATTACCCAAAAAGTGCTATGGCAGAACACGATAACGTTCATCAGAATCAAACGGTTAGTCCGGCAGCCGAAACGTCGGCACAAAGTACGTCGAGTACAAGTGCTTCATTTCCTGCATCTAGTTATATGAATCAATCGACACAAGGTTCATCAAATCCTGTATTGGGAGATGCGAATAACAGAAGAATGGCTGTAGAATATAATCTAATTGCAAATGGATTCGCGTATTCTACATCGTTAAATGGGAATCAAGCAAACTTAGCACAAGCCATGGGATATCAACGTCAGTGGTCACAGACAACTGAAGATAACGACGCTCAAGAAAATGCAAAAACTGGATTTTTTGCAGGATTGTTATTGCCAGCGAGTGCAAGTGCACCTAGTGATGATGAATTATCACTTGATGACGATGTGACTGCGGAAGTTTCTGCGGAAGAAATGAATAATGCCGTTCTTGCATTCAGAGGTTCCGAGTCAGGAAACATGGAAGAATTTAAACTGGATTGGTTGAATAACGATATGGATCCTATAGCGGTTGGCTTCACAGCATTTATGGCGAATTATAAAACCATTCACGCTATGCTTGTTGCAGGTGTTGAAGCAACTGGGAAAAGAGTTGCGGTTACAGGACATTCCTTAGGAGGGTCTTTAGCTAAGCAGGCAGCATTGCATTTTCCGCATTTAATATCGGATTGTTATACCTACCAAGCACCAGGAATTAGTGCGGAACAACAAGCTTATCTTGAGCGACACATGAACGATCAAGGAGATATATATGGAGAACAGATGTCTGACGAAGATAGGGCTTTACTTGTAAATCAAGGGTTAACGGATGTTGATACGCATGGTTTCGATGACATTACGTTCGAAGCCCACATGGCGGAAGGAGATATCGTAAATTACGCTGGAGGAGGAAGAGTGCCTGGAGATAATTCAAGAAGAATCATGCACGATCCATCAGGCTTTACCGGGTTGCAACCTGGTGGAGCACATACAGCTTTAGTTACGAGTAGTTCTGAATATTCGGCGGAACATGCACAGTTACATAATGAGATGGCTGCAATCGTTCCAGGGTATACCAATACCACAGAAGAATTATACTCATCTTCTAAGGGAGCAAGATCGGGTACGGATCCTATGGGAATTGATAATCCAGCACGAAATACGAACAATAACTATCATGTAGGTATAGAAGCAGCAAGAGATGCCTTAATTGCTGAAATGTTCAATCCACATTCTCGATTTATTAACGAATTTCCGGAGCGAATTCCGAGTATGCCACTTGGTGGAAGAATACAAATTCTTGAGAGTTTATTAAATGGTCCAGGAGTTATTGAAAGCTTAACAAAAGGCGCAGGTGTAGGAATGGGAATAGCTGCATTGATTGCAGCTCCAGGAACCGTACTAGGAATGTTGGGAGGTGGATTTATGGCATTTTCTGAACATGGAAGTGACAATGCAGCTGGTACTGCGGCAGTTACTGCTGGTGGAGCTATGGCTGGTGCTGGACTAGGTTCAGGTGTAGATCGAATTCTTGACATGATTCCAGTTCTAGGACAAGGACGATATATTGCAGCACCTATTGCAGGAGCAATAGGAGGATTAGCATATTCTTATTTTGCTTTATCCAATGACATCAATGAAACACAAGAAGCGGCCCTTAAAATGCTACTCCATTCCACAGACCAGAAAGACTTAGTTCAAGGTATAGGTGGTGCTACATTGTTCTATTCCAAAATGGATACGATTGTAAACGATTTCTTTGGGTCTGATGTATTTGAACGTACAAGAAGTGAATTGACCAAAGGAGGAGGATATTTTGCCCAATTGAATGCGAATCAAGCAGCAGAGGAAATTGAAAACAATCTGGAAGGAGGTTTCCTTGGGTTTGGTGACAATACTCAAGAGAAAATTATTTCAGACGTACTTGTTCATGGTGTAGTAGGGAATGAAGCCCTTGCTATTATAGGAGATGGAGATTACGATGAAGGATTGGAAATAGTATTGAAAAAATTACAAGGTCGAGAAGATCGTGCAGTTTCTAATATGTATGATTTCACCGACGGACGATGGAGATGGTTTTGGTAATTAGAAAATATATTCGCTTGCAGTTTACCTTTTTATTAGTAATTTGTGGTTTATTAGTAGCTTGTCAACCAAAGAGTACAATGACGAATAAAACATCGCTAGAAGAGAAAGTAGAAGAATATCTAAAGAGCACACATAACATAGAGCTTCTTGATCTTTCTGTCAATAAACAAGTAAATACTGGAAATCTAGGAGATGATAGATATCCTTATATTGCTGATTTTACGTCCAAAGAACTTGGCATTCGTTCTGCTTCCTTGAAATTCTACAAAGAAGATGAACTGGAAGTAGAGTATGATACGTATCCTGAAGAGTTGGTTTGTGAACGATCGGATCAAGCGATTATGAAAGAAGGAGGCGATATTCCATTTGTGATGTACACAAAAATGATGGATGGTCGTGCGAATCGTATCGAATTAAATTCATCGAATCATTCACTTGATGATTTACAAGCAAAGATCTTTGAAGGCGGAGAAGTTCAGATACTCGTTTTAGTCACTGCTCCAGATATCAAAGAAAATAAAAGAAAATACGAAGAATTTCACATTGAAATCATGCGTCGATTGAAAGCACAAGGAGTAGAAAATGGCTCTTTGACTTTTATTTTCCTAGACGAAGAAATCGATTTAGAAACTTCCAGAACAAGTCCACGATCCGTCATAACTGTTGACAATCCGATTAAGCAACACACTCTTCAGCGCTGGGTATCTATCCACAAAATTAAGTGGTACGATATGGTGAAAGATCACCCAGATAAGGTGTTGAAGTATGGGAAGATCTTTGATAAGTAAGCGGGGAGAGACAACCTAAATTTTTCTATAGTTCTACCTTAGCATAAGGTTATTTTGATTGACAAAAAGAACAGAAATTGATTTAGTTTTTCAATTCAATAATTACAAGTTGATCAAGAAATTGATAAGTGTTCGCAGTTATTGAGCCTTCTCCATTATTTTCTGTGAAAATTATATTAGAAGGTATGAGAAAAAAATCTTCAAGTATACTTTTGACTTCAAATATTCTTGACTCAGCTAATTTATTATTGTATTGTGATTCACCTTTTATTGAACTACTTCCATATAAAGTTACTTTTGAATCGCTATTAATAATGCCATTTTTTGCTATAAAAGATAGTAGCTTTTTTAATTCTTCCTTTGAAACTATAGATGAGTCTTCATCGAAAAAGATGTAACATAAATTTTTATTTGGTTTAGTTGAGTTTTGGGTATTTAATATATATTGTTCAAGTTCTAGTAGTTTTTGTTCTATATCTTTTATTATAGAGGAGTCGATTGAAGTATTTTTATTATCAAAAAGACTAAGAAACTCAGTCATTTCTTTATCATTCCAATAAGGAAATTTATCGAAACAATCAGCTATGCCATCTTTATCGCTATCAAGCAAATCACCATTTTTATCGACAGGGCAATCTTTTGGTGTATTATTATTGTTGTCATATTTGTCTATAACACCATCTTTGTCAGTGTCTTTTGTCGCCAAAATTTGCTCTTCCAATATGTGTTTTAATGAATCATTCTGCTGTTGTAAGTCTGATAAATGATTGTTCCAAGTTTTTGGTAATTTTTTGCTTATTGGTGTTGAAATTGAAATACCAATATTAAAAATTCTGTCAAAGGAAGTATTGTTGGAAAGACTTTGATTTGCAATCCCATCCAATAGATCACTATTTATTAATAATGCGTTCATTTCTAATCCTAACATAAGTCTCTTCGAAAATCTTCTTTTAATTCCAATGCCAAAAGACAAATTCGGATTGATATTTGTTTCATCTCCTAACCGAAATTTTCCGAATTCTTTTGGGCCGGGTGTTTCAAATTCAAAATCATAAGTAGAGTTAATTAATTTTTTTATTTCTCTTCGTCCTCTACTTAAATTTGAATTGTAAAAAGTTGGGTCCGAAGTAATTATTTCATGTATGGTGTAATTGTCCTCATTTTCAGTAAAATTATCGAGGTATACTTGATGATTTGTGATTCCAATTCCACCTATAATGTATACATTCCATTTATTTGTATGATCAATTATAAGATTGGATAATTCGAGTGAAAAATTGGTATTTAAAGAAATAATTGTGCTTTTATACGAAATGTAATGTGCTCCACTATATTCGTTGAATATTAAAGGTTCTATTTGTTCTAAATTATATAATGGAGTTGTGGATATACCTTTCAATGAATTATAGTTTAAAACTAATTGTGTGCTTAAAATTTCGTTTAATGGCTTGCTACACTTTAAGTCAACAAAATAACTCCTATTCCAGTCAGACGTTACATCTCCATCAAGTATACTTAATCCTGTGTTTAATGTTAACTCACTACCATTTTTGAATGAAAAAGATTGCGCAGTTGTACAAAAAGGTAAACAAAAAAGTAAAGCAATTATTCTGAATGTCATGGTTAAAATTGTTGAGAAAAATCGATTAAAAATTGAAGATCTTTTATCTGATAGGCAAATTCCGTTGTGGTAATTAGAATTTGAATGGATGCATTCGCTGAAGTTGTTTTCGTAATTTTATATTGTGCTGTATTATTGTTAATAATTCCGCTAGATGAATTAGACTCTGCTAAAGATACATTGTAAGCGAGCAATGACATATAATTCATTTTGTCGTTAATTGCATGGGTGTAAGATAATGATGGATTAAGTATAGTAGTTGAATTCGTGCTATTAATTGTTCTTATGTGTGAATATGATGCTTGTACTATATTTTTCTCCTTTAATGTAGTTTGAAAATTTAAAGTTGCGCCCAATGAATGATTAATTGATTGATTGATCAAAAGCTGCTGATTTTCAGTTGAAGTATTTTTTATATAAAATAGGTTTGCATTGAAACTTGTATTCTTTTCTTCATCTAAGATATATTGAAAAGAAACATTGGAGTTGAACTTTACTAAGTTCATACTTATAGAGTCTACTGCAATAGAATGCAAGCTCTGGTGATAGAGCCGCTGTCTATTTTGCATATTGGAAAGATTCAATGTAAGATTTACTTTATCATTAATAGGATAATTTGCTCTTAGTTTTCCTATAAATTCAAGTTTAGATTCAGCTGTTCCTATCGTATAAGGAGCTTTTCTAAATCCAATTTCAAGATTTGTTTTTATCTTTTCTTTTACAGTATATAAGTTTTCTATTGTTAGTCTTTCTATGTTATTTAATAAGGTGAATGTTCCCAGACTATTGTAATTCTTAGATATATTTTCGTATTTTAATGAGACTTGATTTCCATTGTACGGATAGTTTAAAAATACATGATATGCACTTCCGTAAATGGAGGAGGGCCGTTTAATAAATAAACCCAACATATTATACGTTGTATTTCCGGTAGCTATTTCTTCATATTTTTCGCTTCCATTTGGAGTATACCCGCTATACGAAAATTCACTTTCGATATTCAAAGAATCTATGATGGATTTTTTTATTTTTAAAGAGAGCACGGTGTTTTCTTCTGGAATGTTTTCTGGACTTTGTATGAGATCGAAAATGCGATCATCTGCTTTTAAAACAATCGCGTGTATATGGTCAAGTTGCGTTTCATAACCTAATGAAATACCAATCGTCTTTCTTTTGAATGGATCTTCAAAATTTGTTTTAAAAGCATAATCGGTAATGCTCTTTTTAAATAGATTTCCATAGAAAAATTTTAACTGTGCTTTTCCAGGATTTAACTCTGTACCTATTCCTTTAAAACGCAATCCATCATACGTGTATTTTGAAAAGGACATTGCACTATGTCCAATATGAACTTTAGCCCATTTATAAGTTGGCGTAATTCCAAAATTTTCGAAGGAAGGTAATTTATAGTTTGGTCCATTTAATGATACGATTGACTTTCCATTCGTATAACTATAATTAAAAGGTATTGCTATTTTTTTATAAGATAAAACTACTTGAGTATTTATTTGATAGTCCAAAGGATTTTGGTCATTCCCTATTAATGGTCGATAGGCTGTACTGGCGTTTAACCCTCCTGTTAATTTAATGTCTTTGTAATTTACGAGAGGTTTTGGTAAAGTGTAGTTTTTTAAATTTTTATATTGCTCGCTTAAATTCTCTAAGTCGTATTGGCCGTAAGATGCTGATATACAGTATGATAATATGAAAATTGTAAGTATAAGTCTCATTGAATGTTAAAAATTTTTAATAAAATATTAAGAATATTTTATATATGTAATCATATTGTATATATTTGTAATATGTTATAAATTGATTCCCGGCCATGAAAGCATTAATCATTTAATATCACCATATGCAACTAAGAAAAACCTTTCTTAACATACTAGCGATATGTATTACTTCATTAAGTCTAGTTGGTCAAACCAATGAAATTGTCCTAAATTTTAATTATTTAGGAAAAGATTTTCCAGACTTTGATAACGTTCAGCTTACATCAGATAATACTTTTGTATTAACTGCTACAAATACCACACCAAAAAATATTCTAGTCGGTTTTAAATTGTCTTTAAAAGGTCCAGGTGTAGAAATGAGCTCTTATTTTCCGTCCGGAAGATTTGCAGTTAATGCCTATCAAACCATCACATTGACTCAGTTTGATCTTAGTTTTTTATTTAATAAAAATACCTTAAACATTAAAGGACTAGATTGGACCGGATTAGGAATTAATAACAGATTGCCAGAAGGGTCTTATGATTTATGTATCACGGCTTATGAAATGAGTTCCACAGATGGAATCGCTATCGAAAGTTCAGCTAATGCGTGCGATGTACTTTATCTAGATAAAGATCCTGTTCCACAATTAAGCATTCAAAATATATCTACCGATTGGACAAGTTTTTCAATGAATGATAAAACTTTAATTAAAAGTGATAATGAATCCTATTCGTTACGGTTATTCTCGCCCGATGAATGGAATGCTCCAAAACAATATGAATTTAAAAAGAAAATACTAGATACTCTTTTCAAGGATTCCAATATTTTACTTAATAATAAGATGCTAGAGAAACATGATTCTTTAGTTGCTGTTTTACAGATAGAAAGTTCGAGCAATCGGTATAAAAATAATGGAATTTCAAATCCTATCACATGGAGAGAAAATTTGGAAGCCAACATTTTTGGGCGAAAGCCATTAAAAGAAGTTTTAATAACGGAAGTTTTTTTGGGTTCAACCCAAAAAAAGAATAATTACATTGAACTACTAGTTACTGGAAATGGTGCTAATGAAACTGTAAATTTAGAAGGATATATACTGAATGATATGGAAGAGTCGGATGCTTCTTCCGGGTCATTCGTGATTTTTGGCGATTGCTTTA
Source organism: Saprospiraceae bacterium (assembly GCA_020627825.1). GTDB lineage: Bacteria > Bacteroidota > Bacteroidia > Chitinophagales > Saprospiraceae > JAHDFB01. The sequence continues at coordinate 6,135 of JAHDGD010000117.1, read as the reverse complement.
AAGAAACAAAGGTAGGAACTAAAATTGTCCTTTATAATGACGATCTTTTTCAACCAAACTCTTCAATAGAAGATGCATTTTGGGTGGCTTTTTCAGATCCATGCATTCTAAAAGTTCAGTCTTGTGAGAAGGAATTACGATCACTTTATACGTGCTATGAGGTCAGTGAATCAACCAAATGGGAAGACTATATAGGACTAAATCCGGTGTGGGATGAATTGATATTGTTAAATCCTTCAAGTCATATAATTCATGCGTTACAATGGGGCAATAAGGAAATTCCAACAAATAAACATACGGTAAATCTTTCTGAAGAATCTGTAGAAGGCGTAATTAAATTAGTAGAGGTTGACAAACCTTATTTAAAAGAAAGTTATTCTTTTGCCAATGAAAATTCGATCGATCCTGGTTTTGTTGATGTTGAATTTGATCAATTAACATTTCCTCAACAATCTTCAAGTGCTGCTTTTTCTATTGAGTGTTCGTACTATGCAGACGAAATTAATTTAGACATCATTATTAATGTTAGTAATGGAACTGGAGAATATGAAGTTTCATTAAATGGAGGAATCCCATTTACTCATGTTGGAGACCATATCGTTATAGAAGATGTAACAGAAGGAGAACATACTATTACGGTTAAAGATAAAAAACAAGGCAATGAAGAGACTTGTGTAGTTTATATTTCGCTGAGCTGTCCTACATACGGAAACCCTTGTGATGATAATAATAATTGTACCGAAAACGATATAATAAATGCGGAATGTGAATGCGAAGGAGATCCAGTGGAGGAAATCTCATTCAATTCACAACCTTCACCAAATGATCCTGATAAAGTTATCTTAAGTGCTGCCATAACATATTGTGGGGATAATGTGAGTTATTATTGGAGTACAGGAGAAACAACTCCCTCAATCGAATTTTTTGCTAGTGGGGTTTGTGTTCAAGTAACCATCACATGTGGTGAGGTGTGTTATTTTGTAGGAACTTGGGGAGAGAATTGCGATCAATGTATATATGGAACAGCGTGCTCAGGCAATGACGATCCTTGTATGATTAACTGGCAGTATGACGAAAATTGTAATTGTGTAGGAACTCCATCGACTGATTCGGATGGCGATGGGTTTTGTGACAATATAGATATATGTTTCGGCTTTCCGGATAATGTAGATACGGATCAAGATGGCATTCCTGATGGGTGTGATATGTGTCCTACCATGGCAGATGACAATCTTCCTCCTGATATTTTGGAGTTATTATATAACGATGATCCTTCCGATGATCCAAATTTAGATGATTTTAATTGTTGTGAATTTAATTCTTCTTGGAGCGTTGAAATTGTTGATCCATCTGCTTGCGATTATTATATTAATTTAGACAACTTATTAGAGTATTCAACGGATATTCTTGTTGAATCTATTGTGGTTGAATATGAGGGGAATGAAATTGAAATTACGAGTGAAAACTTACCTGTTTGTATAGGAGAAAGTACTACGTTAAATCATCTTGTATCATTTGATGATTTTGAAACAAATCTAGGTTTTTGGAATGGTCTTCCACCTTCTGTTGAAATTGTTGATGCAGCATCGAATCCATTTAGCTCTGATGCCCTACAAATTACAGGTGGGTCATTACAATTTTCTCAAATAGAGTCTGAATTAATTGATCCACAAGGATTTAATGAAGTTGTATTATCTGGTTTCATTGCTAAAGAAAATTTTACTGCTGGAGACCAATTAGACTTGATGATCTCCTATGACAATGGAGTAAGTTATAGCATCTTAGACTCCTATACTATTGATAAATTTCCAGCTAATGAGTTCGTACTTGTTCATTCAATATCCTCTACATTTTTTAAATTCAAACTAGCCTTAAACGGGACTGAGGAGACTAAAATTTATTTAGATGATGTTGAGATTGAATTGCAAACGAGTGCGAGTTGTACAAGTGGCGATTTGAGTTTGGCTCATATTATACAGAATTGGTTGACCCAAAATAGTTATACTGGAATTGTTACGCTAGAAGATGTCGTTGCAACTGAAGGTGATGCAAGTTGTGTGTCAGATGGCGAATCAATAGTAATTTCAAACAGTGATGTACAGTTTCTTACTATTTCGGGATTCTATGATGATGGAACATCATTTTCAACTCAAATATGTGAAAACTGTCAAGACGGAGGTACAGAGCCTTATAAAATCTATTCTGTTACAAGTGATTGTGAAGAACCTTCAGTTACATGGTCAAATGGGATGACAGGTCAATCAATAGAAGTACCTATCCAAGACATAATTACAAATGTGACGATTGAATGCTTGGAAATATGTACAGAAGAACTAGATGTAGAAGAATGTGAACCTTGGCAACCTTGTGTGCCTGAAAATCCTTCTGATTGCTACGTTTATTTTTATACTTATGATTGTGAATGTTTTGGAATTATAGCGGATGAAGATAATGATGGGATCGATAATTGTGATGATGAATGTCCTACCTGCCCTGAAAACGATAGTAATAATAATGGCATTTGTGATTGCGAAGAAGATTGTATTCAACCTTCTGAGGATGCCTATGAATTCACATATACTGAAAATATAGGGGAGGTTTGTCATGTATGTCTTGAAATTCCTACCATTGAAGATTATTCGCTCTTGGATCGAGCATATCTAATTGATGAAAATGGAATATATAGAAATTTAGAAACAAACCCAGCGTTTAATTTCCCGTATTGTGCGAGTTTTTCCAACAACAACTGTGGAACGAGTTATGCATTAGAGAAATTTAGGATTGATTTGTACAAATACCTATTGGAAATTTCAAATGATGGGGTGGGAGTACAATTTGGGACAACTACTGATTGTAGTTCGAATCCTTCTCTATTTATTAGCAATAGCAACATCCAGCAAATTGTTTTGAATTTTGATAATAAAAACAAATTTGGAGCATATGCTTCTTATTGTATAGACCAAGTGATCAATTACACCTTATCTTTTGAACTTTTTGAAGGCTGTGATAATATAACGCAGATGGAATGGAGTAATGGAGAAGAGGGAGAGCAAATTATTGTTCCATCTCCATACACAGGTGCTTGTGTTGAATTAGTATGTGAGGATGGTTGTATCTATGAATTTTGTTCTCAAGATTTCTGTAACTGGGGCATGCCTTGTGATGATGCGAACCCATGCACTGTAAATTCAGTTTATAACGAGAATTGTCATTGTGTTGGATATGAACTTCCTGATTCGGATGGAGATGGGGTGTGCGATGCGCTTGATGTATGTTCAGGACATGATGATACACAGGATAGTGATGGTGATGGAATACCCAATGGTTGTGACGAAGATTGTACAACTGAAGTAAGTTATTATTGTGCTATTTTTCCTGAAGACTTGACCTGTGTAATTCCGCCGATATTAAAATTTACTGATTTAGGTGGGAATAATAAGGTTTTAAATTTAAGTAGTACATCTTATGGTAATGATGCATCCTGTTCAAAGCTTTATTTATTAGCACAAGAGATAAAGGATGCTTTTTATGAGCAATATAATTATGAGGTAATCGTGGCGTATAATCCTTCCTTTACGTGTTCTTCACAAGATGGAGATGAAACTGGAAGTGGTTTACAGTTTTATTCAAATGATGTGATACCAGTTTCCCTAGACCTAGGAGTGCCAGATTTTAGAGATTTATTTTTTAATGAGTCACGAGTCAGACAAGTCAGTTGTGATGATGGAAATCCATGTACCATAAACGATCAATACAACGAGGATTGTGATTGTGTAGGAGAATATATCGATTCGGATGCCGACGGAATATGCGATGTGATGGATGCGTGTGAAGGTTTTCCTGATTACATTGATGAAAACGACAACAACTTTCCAGATGGATGTGAAGATGTGTTGTTCGAGTGTAATGGCAATCTTATTAGCATGTGTGCTTTTATGTATGAAATATCAAATTGTGTTGATAAATTTCAGCCCGTTCCTATCCATACCTTGCAAAGTGTATGGCAGTCAGAACTTTCCAATCAAGACGGTCAATTCATACAATTTAACATTCCACAACTGCAACTAGAGTTGGCAAGTCCACTTGCGCATGATGATGATAAAGATGGCATTGTTAATATACTGGATCCTTGTCCAGATAAGAAAAATACAGTGTTACAAAATGGTTTAGTCTATCTAAATGAATTTATGAACTGTTGTGGAACTATGGATAATATTAAAGCTTCTCTTATACGCATGATATATTTTCAACCTGGAAATTATATTATGAAAGACAACGCTAATAATATTATATATACCCCGCCTTGCGCCAATGAAACATATGAAAATAATCTTAGTCTTACGAATATAGATGGTTTTTGGGCTGATGTGTCAAGCCCTGAGTGCTTTTACGAATTTGAAGTGGATTGTAATTGCGATTGTGAAGCCGTTTTATTAAGCGATGTTGATGGTGATGGAGTGTGTGATGCAGATGATGGATTGATAGGTAATGAATGCGATGAAGATTTATGTTCAACAATAGATGTTGGTCCTTGTCAGATCTGTACTGTAATAGCAAATCCAGCATATGACTTTGAAAATTCAGACCCTACTATTCCAGCATGTATTACTCAAATAACAGAAATGACAGATTCTGACGGAGACGGGGTATGTGACTTGCTGGACATTTGCCCAGGTATGGATGATGGAGAGGATGTAGATGTAGATGGTATTCCTGATTGTGTGGACCTATGTATAGGAGGAGATATGGGATTAGAAGGCTTTACGCCAAAACCCAAAGGACCTGGTGATTCGTGTGATGATGGTGATCCGTGTACCTATGGTGATGTAATTATTACGGATGTAGATGGCATGTGCAAATGCCAAGGTATCGTGCTCAATCTTGATAGTCCTACAGATGAGGTTTTCGATTGCCAGGGATGTTATATTTTTTATACATATGATAGTGATGAAGATCCAGTCATAGTGGATCAATATGGACCTTTCGAAAATTGTAATGGTTGTTATGAAATTAAAAGTAGTGCCAGTTCCACTACATTGTGTGATATATGCCCTGATTTAGATGATTCAAAAGACTATAATGGGAATGGAGTACCGGATTGTATTGATCCGCCATTTTATGAAATAGGCTGTCCTATTGATGTATCGTTAGTTAATGGAAAAGGAGTAGTCTTGATATTTGAAGCAGGAGGAATTACAGAAGAAGATCTACCAGAACCTATTAATGTGTATTTTATAGAGAATTTAAATTCGGGTACTATAAATCAAGGAAAGATTGATTTTCTATCCATTACAAATATTCGTGAATTGGATGGCGTCTATGAAGTACTGTATGAAGAAACATCAGAAATTTTACCACCTACTTATGATTACCTTTCGGTTAATTATGCAGGACATCAGAATTGTACATTTGCTGATGAAGATTTAGTGGGTGTTATATGTCCTAGTGATTTGGTTCTAAATGGATCTAGTTTTTACGCTGAATTTGATTACAGCGATTATCAAGAATTTCCTGACTTTGCAGCATTTTCCGGATTTTATGATTTTAATCTTGAGTTAAATGGTCAACCTTCGTTAACAGGAAGTTTTGAGAGTAGTCAGATTTTAATCAATAGCTCCAGCTTTAGCGATTTGCGTATTTATCTTGGTTCACTTAGCTCATTAGCACCATTCGATCAGTATACAGGAACCATAACCTTGCCAAATGGTGTAGAATGTATATATGAAGAAGGCCAACAAGAAGCATGTAGTGAAGCAACACCTGATATTTTTGCAGGAGATCCTTGCGATGATGGAGATGATTGTACATATGGGGATACTTATGTAAAAGTTGGTGAAATATGTGAGTGCAAAGGGACTGAAAGTCCGGATACAGATAAAGACGGGATTTGCGATGCAATGGATCCATGTATTGAATATCGAAACACTGGACCTGATGAAGATGGCGATGGATTTCCAGATTATGTAAACGAAGGATGTCCTGATGAAGATGGTGATGGATTGCCAGATTGCCCACCTTGTACCTATGATGAAGATGGGGACGGTATTCCAGATTGTGAATCGTGTCCGGAGATTGTATTAATTGGCGAGCCATATGTGGATAATGGGAATATCATAATTGATCTGGATGTGGAGA